>JAYWHK010000291.1:0-18739 GCA_043777755.1 Saprospiraceae bacterium | reverse complement strand
TACTTTACTTGAAAAACTTAATAGCACAAAATATTGATTATCAAGTAATTATAAAATTTAATTCCGCTTAATAAAACCGTGCCGCTCAGTAGTGGTTTTTTTACGTGAACACTTGTTTTTAATCACGAATTTTAAACGAATTAAGCTAATTTTCACTAATTTTTAGTTACACTAATATTTTGAAACTTTGTTTCATTGAATTTTACGAATTTCTTGCGTTGAATTAAATGTAGATACATTAATAGTTCAGAATATCTTATTTAAAGCCTTATAAAATGAACTTACTCGCTCAAAAAAAGTTGTCCGCTACAAAGCTACAAAGCTACAAAGCTACAAAGCGTATTCCGCCTTGATGTAATAGCCTTATTGCATCACTTTGCTGTTTTTTAATAGAATAGCACTTTTTTAAATCAATTAAACACAATGATGTAGTTGTTACCTTCGTTATGATTGTTTCATTGTTTTAATTCCTTCATTTTTTTTCATTTTTTAAATTACATAGGCATGAACACTGAAAAATATAAAAGCAGACAAGAATTAGCTGATGAACTTGGCATTAGTAGAGTTACTCTTTATAGATTGCTCAAAGAGTTTGGAATAGTGGTAAAAGGATTGCTTTGTCCAGCAAAACAAACTTTCATCAAAGAAGAAATTGCAAAAAAAGAAGCACAAGAAATAAAAAATTTTAAAAAGTATATTGAAAATAAATATTCATCGTGAAACATTTTGAAACATCTGAAATTTGGAAGATAGTGAAGAAGGGCGTAATTTTGTGTTAATAAAAGCAAAAGATAAATAGGAAAGGTACGGTGCACAGTACTTGGAAGTTTGTTTTGGGCTGATATGAAAAATGGACTCTGCTACCGAAGATTTGCCGTCAGAAGGTAACAAAGTCCGATTGTAAAACAATTTAACACAATAACGTTTCGATTATGAAAATGTTACCTAAAATCAGTATGTTTCTTGCAATGCTCGGGTTGATTACCTTTGTAGCGTGTGAGAAAGAAAGCAACAATGTTGCAGTTCCTAATACAGTGAGTGAAACTTCTTTTTTTAAAGGGGTTTCAGAAAAAGATGGTATGTTAGTTTTTGAAAGTGAAGCTCATATTCAAATGCTTACTGAGTCTATGCTTCAGGATAGAACTAAAACCACTCAACAGTTGAATGAGCAGTTTCCAAAATTTCGCTCGAATAGAATTGCTTATGAGCAGTTTATGGCTCGAACAGACCTTGAAACTCTTACAGCGGAAAGTATTAAAGTCAATAATCACCTTATTTGTTTCATAAAAAAATGTGATGGTGACAAATACTTACAAAAATCAATTGACTCTTATTTTCTATCTTCTATCTGTAATGAGGATGGCTTTTTTCAAGTAGATAGCGTCATCTACAAGATTACATATGATATGGTTTATCAGTATGATGCGCAATCTCGAGTAGAGATAAAAAAAGATAAAGTAGAAAGAAGCGGAGTAGGAGATGATTCTCGTATTTGTGACACTCAAAATGCTGATTTCATATGTAACGCAGGGACAGATAGAGTTCAAGCAATATACTGTGCTACTTCTTGGGGAGTATATTCCGAGGCTGGTGTTAGTGCTAAAAGCTTTCGTAGAAACACATCAGGTAGTTTTGTTTCTCTTGTAGTCCCAAGTGTAAACGTTACAGGCTCATATACTCTAAATAGGTTCAGACTTACTCTTTTAGGAAAAAAGTTTTGTAGTTCAACAAGTTTTACTGCTAATAAAACGGCAACAAATACTGATTCCGTAGAAGACCTTGGTACATCATGTTGGGGTTGTTGTGCCGCTCTTGCAACACCTACTGCAACATCAATTGGGAAAGTTACTAATGGAACTTGTACTGGTACAGCGACATTATCATTTTAATATATTTTCTTGTAGTATTTTAAAAAATAAGAACTTCATAGCTTTGATTAATTTAATTCTTAGATTATGAAGTTCTTTTTATTTTTATGAAAGCATTAATCATATTTTTAGTTTTACTTCCTTTTGATATTTGTGCTCAGGCTAAAATAATAATACAAGGAAAAGTTACAGAAGCAAGCACTCAAGAGAGCTTGGTTGGTGGAGTAGTAAGTGTTTTAAAAACAAATGTTTTTTCAATAACCAACGAAATTGGGCGTTACTCGCTGAATTTACATAAAGGAACATTTAAAGTACTCGCCAATTATGTTGGTTATAACCCAGATACTATTCAAATATATTTGGACAAGGATACCATTTTAAATTTTTCATTGCAACCAATTACGCTTTCAGAAGTAGTCGTAAATGGCAATAGAGATAATATTAGTGACAAAATAGGTACTACTTCTATTCCTGTTTTGCAACTCAAAAGTATTCCTGCACTATTAGGAGAGCCGGATATTTTGAGGTCTTTGGCGATGCTGCCTGGTGTTAGTAATGGAGTTGAAGGGTCTGTTGGTTTGAATGTTCGAGGTGGTTCTCCAGAGCAAAATTTAATCCTTTTAGATGGAGCAACTATATATAATGCAGCGCATTTGTTTGGATTTCTATCAGCCTTTAATACTGATGCAATTAAAAAAGTAGATTTAATAAAAGGCGGATTTCCTTCTCAATATGGAGGTCGTTTGTCATCAGTCATTGATATTTCATTTAAAGATGGTAATAAAGAACGACATTCGTTTGAGGCGGGTATAGGTGTTTTAGCATCAAAATTATTAGTGGAAGGACCATTGAAAAAGAATAAAGTTTCTTATATGATTGCTGCTCGAACTTCTTACCTTGATTTATTTACCAACAAAACCCGTAAAAATTTTAATAAAAATATTGAAAAAAAATATACAAATTATAATTTTTATGACATTAATGCAAAGTTACATTTTTTAGTTGGAAAAACAGGAGCGTTATCTTTTAGTTTTTATAAAGGTAATGATACTTATATTTTTGCAGAAAAGAATACTGATAGAACTCAAAGTACTATCAATAAGTTAGGATGGGGAAATACCGTTGCAAGTATGAAATATACGCAACAGATAAATTCTAAATTGCTTCATAATACTCAACTGTCTTTGAATAATTATAATTATAACTATTTAATTGATATTCAACCAATTGGAGATAGTCCTGAAAAACTTTCTCTTAATTATCAAAGCCTTACTACCATCAATGATATAAATCTTAAAAGCTATTTTAAATTAGTATTAAATAAAAAAAATAATTTTACTTTTGGTACGGATATAGTTAAGCAATCGTTTCAGCCCAATCTAACAAGAACAAAATTTGATAATATAGAAATTAAAGATTCATCTGCGAATACCAAAATCAGAAAAAGTACAGGTATATCTTTTTTTGCTGATTACAATAGAGAACTATTAGAATTGTTAAATTTAAGAATGGGTGTTAGGCAGGTCAATTACAAGGTTGATAATGTAATTTTTCATTTTGTAGAACCCAGAATTTCTCTTAACTATGATTTTAACAAGAGAAATAGCTTGAAATTTTCTTACACCAAGATGAATCAAATGATTCACCTTTTATCCAATAATACGCTTGGTTTCAATAATGATTCTTGGATTCCTGCAACTAAACTTGCACCACCGCAGTCAGCGAACCAAATTTCACTTGGCTATATTATTGATTTTCCAAAATCTAAAAGCTATATAAATATAGAAACATATTATAAAAAAATGAATAATTTAATTGATTATTCAGAAGGCTCAAATCCAATATTAGACAATTCAAAATTCGGATGGGAGCAAATTATTCAAAAGAATGGAATAGGTAGAGCTTACGGATTAGAAATTTTACTCCATAAAGAATCAGGAAGATTTAATGGTTTTTTAGAGTACACTATTTCTCGTACGGAAAGAAAATTTGCTAAAATAAATAGAAATAGATGGTATCCTTCAAGATTTGATAGAATTCACGATTTTGGCATTACAGGTAATTATGCTCTTTCAAAAAAATGGAGTATGTCAAGTAACTTTGTGTACAGCACGGGTTCTTCATTCACTGGTCCAGAATTTATTTATAGTAATAAACCTGTTTCTGTACAACAAAATATACCTTCTTTATATTTTTATTACTCAGGCAAAAATAATTTAAGATTGCCTGATTATTTAAGATTAGATTTAAGTGCTACATTTACTAAAAGAAAGAAACATTTTGAGCATTTGTTCAGTTTTGGAACATTTAATACTTTTAATAGAAAAAATACAATATCAGCCTATAATTATAGGCATTCGATTGGTTATTTTAATAGTAATAGTATATATATAGAAGAAGGCGTAACAGCTAAGTACAAAGAACGTAATTTATTTGGCTTTATTCCTTACTTTACTTACAACATCAAACTTAATAAAAGTTAAAATATATGAACAAATCAATAATTTTTTCTTTCTTTATTTTATCATTTTTCTATTCTTGTGATAAAGATAATGCTTTTGATAATGGTGCTACTGTTGCAATTAGTGGCTCTATTACTAAGACAAACGGGATTAACGTATATTTAAGTAAAGCACTCAACTCAACCGATGAATATTACTATAATAGAGTAGATTCAATTTTTTTAATAAATGATGCAAAAATTGCACTACATGATATAAATGGGGAATTAGTTAAACTAAAATTTGATGGAAAAGGAGTGTATTCTTATAAGGATACACTTTGGAAGCCAATAGAAAATAAAGAATATAAAATTGTTGCAGAAATACCAAATTATGGAAAAATTGAAAGCGAATGGGTATTATTTCCTAATAAAGCTGTACTCATAGATATTTCTCATAAGTTTAAAACAATAACAATAGAAACAGGACAAGTTTTTTTAAGTGCTGATATGGAAATACTCATTGATTCAGCTGATAAAAGTGATTATTATCAGTTAGAATACAAGGTGTTTGATGAAAATAAACAAAAAGTGGAAAGTTTATTTCCCCTTTACTCAAAATTAACGGAAAAAGAAAGTTTTGATTGTGGTGCGACCTATGTATATAATGGCGTGATATTTACAAGAAATTGCTTGAAAAGTAATATATTTTATAATTTGGTTGGTCTAAAAGGATACATTCCACAAGGTAATAATTTAATATTAACCGATGTGGATAGTATGGCTGTTTCCTTAAATACCGTTTCAGAGAGTTATCATAAATATAGAAGTAACATTGCTCGACAAGATTTAATAGACGAGCGTTTCCAAGAAATCCCTCCTTCTTACACCAACATCAAAAACGGTATTGGTATTTTTTACGCTGTCAATGAAGGCGATAAAACATTCACCATAAAACCATAAAAAATCCTATCTTGGAGTTTCGACTCTGAGATAGGATTTTTTTGTGAAAGCGGATTTTAAAATAGCTGAATCTGAACGACAGGTTTATGCTAAGTAAATATGGTTTAAAAGTTGATTGCCATTTAATTACACATTGATTAAAATAATTTTTTATTCCGCTTTCTCCTCTATTGTATTCAACAAATCACCAAATTCTTGTTCTGTCAAAATCTGGACTGTTCCTAATTTTTGCGCTTTGGCAAGTTTTGAACCTGCTTTTTCTCCAACCACCAAAATACTCAGTTTTGAGCTGACGCTACTTGCAATACTTGCACCTTGCGCTGCTGCTGCTGCTTCAGCGGTTTCTCGAGTAAAATTCATCAAACTTCCTGTAAATAAAATACTTTTGCCTGAAAAAACACCTTCGGAAGCGGTTTCTACTTTTTTATCTTCTTCGGTTTGGACAAAATTCACGCCAAGTGCTTCCGTTTCTTTGAGCATCTCAATGTTTTTTTCATTGGAAAAATACTTGATGACATTCTCCGCAACGACAGGTCCAACGTCTTTTATATCCGTAAAGTTCTCTACTGTCCATTGCTGCAAATCCAAAACATGGTTGATTTCGGCAGCGACCAATTTAGATACTTTTTTTCCAAAATGATGAATACTCAACGAGTGTAAAAAACGGTGGATTGGATTGGATTTTGCTTTTTCGATAGAACTTTGCATATTTTCGGCACTTCGTTTTCCAAAACCTTCCATCGTAGCGATTTTTTCATAATCCAAACGATAAATATCTGCAATATTGTTCAATATTCCCAAATCATAAAAACGTTCAACAACCGATTTTCCCAAGCCTTCAATGTCCATAGCGTCTTTACTGACATGAAAAATGAGTTTTTGCATTACTTTTGCATCACAAAACTCATTGTCGCAACGCCAAGCGGCTTCTTTTTCGGCACGACTCAATACACTGGCACAAGTCGGACAATGGGTCGGAAAATCAATCACTTTTTCGCTGCCATCACGCAAATCTTCCATCGGTTTTACGATGTACGGAATCACATCTCCCGCTCGCTCGACCAGAACAGTATCGCCAATCCGAATGTCTTTTCCTTTGATAAAATCCTCGTTGTGAAGTGATACAGAAGATACCATCACGCCAGCCAAAGCCACGGGTTCGAGTTTCGCAACAGGCGTAACATTGCCGACTTTTCCCACTTGAAACTCGACATTCAGCAATTTTGTGGTGGCTTGTTTTGCCTTGAATTTGAACGCTACCGCCCATCTTGGGTGGTGACTCGTATAGCCACATTTTTCTTGCAAAGCAAAATCATTGACTTTGACGACCATTCCATCAATTTCGTAGCCATAAGCATCACGATTTTCTTGCCAAGCGTTGCAAAAATCAATGACTTCTGCAATGTTTTTACAGATTTTTCTTTCTGAATTGATTTGAGGAATTTTAAAACCCAAATCACCCAAAAGTGCAATGGTTTCATCATGGGTCGAAAACTGGTTTCTGACATCGTTTCCATCTTTATCGACTGCATAACCCAACTGATAAATGAAGGCTTCCAAACCACGACGTTCTACTTCTTTGCTGTCTTTTACTTTAAATGCGCCTGTTGCGGCATTTCGAGGATTGGCAAAAAGTTGTTGTCCTTCAAGTTGTCGCAGTTGATTAACTTTGTCAAAAGTATCTTTTTTTATCAAAGCCTCACCACGAAGTTCGGCTTTTTGAATGTTGTATTTTGAAAAAATTGCCGTTAGTGGAATCGTCCGCATCGCCCGACAATTGTTGGTAATATCTTCGCCTTGTGCGCCATTTCCACGGGTTGCGCCACGGACAAGTTGGTCATTTTCATAAACGAGCGCAATCGTTCCGCCATCGAATTTTGGTTCTACACAATACTCGATTTCTATTTCGGCAGCCAAACCAGTGAGTTTTTTGATTTGTTCGTCAAAATCATTGAGGTCTTCGGCATTGTAAGAGTTTTCCAAAGAAAGCATTGGCGTTAAATGAGCTGCCGAAGGAAAACCATCGGTCAAATCATTAGAAACCCGTTGCGTTGGCGATTCTGGCGACAACAATTTAGGATATTGCGTTTCTAAGTTTTGTAATTTTTTATACAAGGTATCGTACTCAAAATCACTCACCATTGGATCGTTTTTGACATAGTAACGCCACTCGTGGTAACGAATAACTTGTTGAATATCAGCGATTTGTTGTGCAGCATCTTCCTGAAACATAGGAGCAGGTGCTTGCAATAGACTTTTGGATAAGTCGGTTAATTTTTTTTGTTCGGCAGTAGAATATGACATAGTATATAGTCCTAAGTCAATAAGTCGCAAGTCTTAAGTCTTTTAACTCATTGATTTACAATATTTTATAGTATTTTAAAAATGTCGATTATTTCAGTCGAAGTACTTATCTGAAATGTAAAGGTGAACTAATTATGATAAATCCGTTTTATTAAAATAAAAAGCGATAATCTCCACTTCATTATCTGTAGTTCTATATGTAAAGGAGGTGTATTTGTTAATAATACAGCGGCGAAAGTTGTTCAATTTGGCTGACTGAGGACATAGGTTTTTAAAAGTTTTCAGACCGTCAATTAGTCGCTCTACTGCAATATAAAAATTATATGCTACATCGTCGTTCCAATCTTTGCGCAAACTTTCCAGAATAGTCAAGTAGCTATCTTCTGACGAAGTAGTCCATTTTATTGTATTCATAGATTTTAGCGATTAAGGATTTTTAATGCTTTGGCATTAACATCATTGTGTGTAACAAAGCGATTTGCTTCCATATCAGATATTCCTGCCTCTATGGCACGTCTTTCTCCGTCACTGATATTATCGCTCCAATCTTCGTTCACATTGACCAACAATTGCTCAAAAAACAACTCTACTTTTTCTAAAATCATTTCATTATTGGTTTCTACAATTAATGTATGTAGATGATTTTTTCTTTCTAAAACAGTCATTTTTTATAATTTTAAACAAAAATAAGTATTTTTTTTCAAAAAAACAATTTATAAGCAAAAAAATTTAGGCAAAGATATAAGAAATTTTTGTTTATTTTTATTTATTTTTGCACCAAAAAAATTTAAATAACATGAAAAACACGCTCTTTTATTCCATTTTATTAATTCTTGCCGCAAGTTGTACTACAGCAAAATACAAGCAAATGGTAGAGAAATTACCATTGACAAGCGTTGCTCCGCTACACTTCAAAGAAGAAATGAAGATGGAGGTTTCAGAATTTCGCCCGATTGTAAAAGTAAAAATCAATGGTCTGTTTTACAATTTTATGATTGATACAAGCAATGATTGCTGTATTTTGGATTCAACATTGGTCAGTAGCTTGGGATTAGCATTTATTGCTAAGGTCAAAAACCAAAATTTTAACACAAAATTTGTAGAATTAAATACGCTAAATATTCAAAATATTGAATTTTCTAAGATAATTTGTAGTGTATTTGATTTTAGAGAATACAATCAAACATACCCTTGTTTGCCAATACAAGGCGTTATTGGCGTTAATTTACTAAAAAAAGGTGTTTGGCAGTTTGATTATTTCGATGAAAAATTGACTTTTGCCAATCATCGAGATTCTTTGACTTTTCCTAAAAATAGTAAAACGATTGGTTTTGTTACCTATTCCCAAAATGGTGTTGATGTACCGATTGTCCCTGTTCGAGTCAATCAAAATTACATTTGTGATGCGTTTTTCAATACCGTATCTAACCAAGGGCTAACCTTTCCTTCTGGGCTGCTCCAAAATGTTTTGGACACCACAAAATATTTAACATGGACAGGAATTGAACACTGTAGAGATGAGATTTTGTCGGACAGCTACAAAAGTTATTCGCTGCCAAAACTAAATATTGGAGATGTATTTGACATTCAAGATGCCTTTGTTTTTTCAGATAAGGAATCTATTGTCAGCATTGGTGGCTATTTTTTGAAAGATTACATTAGTACTTTTGATTGGAACAAAAAACAAATCACGTTTTCCCCAAACAAACAAATTGACAATGCAACTTTTGGTTTTTGTTTGGATTTTAAAAATAATAAAACTTACGTTGATTGTTTGATTAAAAATACGCCTGCTGACAAAGCTGGCATACGTCTGAACGACCACATCGTAAAAATCAACGACCAAGATGTTAGCAACATTTCTTTAGAAGATTTTTGCAATATAGAAAATTCATATTCGCAAGACAGTGTTAAAGTTTCAGTCAAAAGAAACAATGAAATACTGGATTTCATTTTACCAAAAACCAATTTTAAAGATTTATTAAAATAACTTAGCGTATTTTGTTTAATCACCAATTTTAGCTAAGTAAACTAATTTTCACTAATCGCAACTTAACAATTAAATCTAATTCCACTAATTCCATTAAAACTTCGTTTTAACCTCACACATGACTAAGTTTTTACGATTCATTAAAATAAAAAACATGAAAAATATCAAATTCATTCCATTTTTAGCGTTAATTGCTATTTTTTGTTCCAATTGTGAAACATCAAATGTGAGAAAAAGCCTTACTAAAAAAATAACTCAAGCAACAGTCAATGACAGTACATTTCGTCAAGAAATTCCTTTTGAAATGATGGATAATATTCCAGTCATTGATGTCAATATTGAAGGAAAAACCTACAAGTTTATTCTTGCAACGGGATCTTTGGGCTGTTTTATTAGTGAAGAATTGATGCAAAAACTGCCGAAAACTGCGCTTACAGAAATGAAAAGCAAGAACCGTAAAGGAGAAAATCAACGCTATACTTATGCACAAATACCAAAAATAGAAATTGGCAATACAACTTTCTACGATGTTTTGAGTGGCGTAACCGATGTGTCGAAAAACTACAAATGTATCAAAATAGATGGTGTACTTGGCGCAAATCTTCTATCAAAAGCCGTTTGGCAAATTGATTATCCAAACAAAAAAATAAAGTTTGCGAATCACCGTGATTCTTTGTTTTTAGGAAAAAACAAGCAAATAATTCCTTTTTATAGTAAGAGTTTTGCAGGAATAGGTGTTCCGTTGGCTTCTTTGAGAGTCAATTATAATTTTATTGGTGATGTTGTTTTTGATACGGGCGACAAAAATGCGGTTTATTTTCCTATGACTATCCATAAAAGTATCAGCGATACAAGCCAAAATGTACTGTTCATTAATAAGCGTGACACCAACAAATTGGCGTTGCTCCACAACTTAACGATTGGGGAACAGTTTCACCTTAAAGATGTATGGATTGATAAATCCAACAAATCCATCGCTCGAATAGGAGGTGTGTTTTTTAGAAATTATGTCGTTACTTTTGATTGGAAAAATAGACAAATCATTCTTTCAGAAGACCAAAAACAAATTTTTGAAACTTTTGGTTGTTATTATTCTTGGACGGATACTGCTGGTGTTAGGATTGGGGTAATTGTCAAAAATTCAGAAGCGGACAAAGCTGGGCTAAAACCTGGCGAACACATCGTGAAATTTAACGAACATGATGTTAGTGAAATATCACAAGAGAACTTTTGCAGTATTACGAAGCCAAATTCAAGTAAAGTTTTGAGGCTTTCTATCAAACGAGGTGATGAAATACTAAATTTCACTTTTGATAAAGTCCCAGGAAAAACACTTGTAGAATAGACTTATCCTACGTACAAATCTACCCAAACTTCACGTTCTTTTAGAGGTTTCATAGACCAAATCTCAGACGAATTGGGTTTTTTATTGGCAATTTTTACTTGATGGCGAAGAGTAAAAAAATCAAAAAAAGCACTCAGCCCAAAACCGCCAGCCGTTAAGATGTAAAGAATTCCTTTTTCAGTATTTTTTAAGTAAAATTGGTGGAAGCCTAAGCAGCCAAAAAAGCCAATCGCCCAAAGAATGTAGGCTGTTTTTGTAGATTTCATAAGAGAATAATATATTTTTTGTTGAAAAATAAAAATAGGAAAGATAAAGAAGCGATAATTGTGCCAACAATGATTTTTTGTAAAAATTAGCTATAGGCGGAAGCTCCAGCTTGCGTCAATAATGTATAACCAAATTTTTTAAAATGAAAAAACACATCCTTATTCTATGCTGTTGTATCAGCTTATTTTTTTCTTGTAAAAAAGAAAAAATTGTAGTAGGTGACACCCTTCAGCAAGTTGCCTGCCTTGACATGAATGAAAACTTTTGGCTTACGCCAAGGTTCACTCAAAACAATGGAAAAGTATATGCTTGGGTAGCAAACCTTGCTCGACCAAAAATCATGGAATTTTTAGAAATAAACAGTGATTTATCAAAAAAGGAAACAATTCCACTTGATTTTGCTTCTTTCAGATCCCAAAGTGGTAATTATTACTTAGAGGACAATGTCCTCACAACGAGCGATGGACAGTTTATACTGACCCAAGATATTGATTTTGATGTCATACTATTAGATGTTAAAAATAAAAAATTCATAACAGATTATCAATTTAAAGGCATTATTCATCATCTTTTTAACGAAGGCAATAGCGTTTTTGCGATTGGAAGTAATAGCTCAGACAAGACAAAATTTTATCTTTACGAGCTGAGTACAACGGCAGCAACGGTGACAATCGTCCAAACTTTCAAAAAAGAAATAGACGATTATATTTCTAAACCAATTATTTTTAATTTGAAAAAAAATACGTTGAGTTTAAACATCGTTCCACAAGATAAAAGTGTAATTGGAGAACGTATGCAAAGTTTTAAAATTAGTGATGGGAAATCTCAAGGGATTAGCCTTTTTTCAAGTAAAAGATTTAACCAAAAAACATATTCGTTTGATGAATCAAAATGCTTTGTTACAGAAATAGATGGCACGCTAAAAGCAATTTGACTACAATGACATCGAAATAGCTTGGGATAGCGGTATCAGCTCGGCTGGTAACCATTTTACGAATATTCTTATCAATGGAGAACGTCTTTATTTTTCTAACGATAGTTTTGTGTATTGTTTGGATAAAAAAACGGGAACTGTCGTATGGAAAACGGCACACGAAACTTATTTCGATAAGATATTCATACACAATAATATGCTTTATGTTTATTCAAAAAATGGAGGATTAAGTGTATTTGATACAAAAAATGGTGATTTGCGCATAAAGCAATTGTTCGGAGAGCCAAGTTCTGATTGTTTTCTCAACCAAGAAAACAACTTGATTTATGTTGCTACGTATAAGAAAATTTGTAGTTTTAAACCTTTGTAATTTGTTTTTCAACATAAATAAAAAGCTCCAATTTTTGCAAACACAAAAATTGGAGCTTTTTTATATAAGTACATCAACTAAAAAAATTGACATTTTAAAATACTGTAAATCAGCTACTTATTGACTTACGACTATTATATTACGCAACCGCCATAATTTTCTCTTTAATTTCTCTTTTAGAAGTAATTTCCAAGCAAGCCATGGCTTGTGGAGAATTCAGATGCTCAAACATCAACTCTTTTGCACGGAAAAGCTGCGCTTTGACCGTTCCCAAAGGAATACTCAATTCAACGGCGATTTCTTCGTAGCTCAATTCCTCGAAATAACGCAGCTCAATCATGGTGCGGTATTTTGGACTTAATTTTTCTAAAGTCCTGCGAATCAACTGAATACGTTGGTCACGGATAAATTTTTCTTCGGGGTCAAGTATATTGCCACGAAGAATCGTTTTGTAATCACTGTCACTATCCGAACCCAAAGTATCGTCAATAGAAAGCGCTTGAATCCGCTTTTTTCTGATGTGGTCAATGCAGTTATTGATGGCAATTTTGAACAACCATGTACTAAAAGCATAGCGTGGCGCATAGCTCGGTAACTTGTGAAAAGCTTTTCCAAAAGCCTCAATCGTCAGGTCGTCCGCATCTTCACGGTTATTGACCATTTTCAAAATGGTAGAATAAACAGCTGGACGATAACGATCCAACAATTCGTCATAAGATTTTTGATGACCGTCAATAGCAGTCAGCACCAACTCATAATCCTCGGTAGCGCGCGACGACAAACGAGGCGCATCTTCTTGTAAAACTATTACTTCCATTGCTTGGTTTTTGCGATGAACAATGAAATAGGCGCAGCCACAGCATAATAAATAGCCAAAAGTGCGTCTAACATTGGTAAATAAATCATCAAAGACAGTTCTCGCAGTTTTTTTAAAGTCAAATAAATCAAAAAAATCATCACTAAGAAACGCAGCCCGAAGCCCCAAAAGAACAACGTTGCGTTTCCGAAAATCAGTAGTATCACTAATCCACTAAAATAGTGCCAAGCATGGCTACCAGCCCATGCAATGAGTAATAATTGGTGATACCAGCGGTAGTGTTTCCCAGTCGTCAAGTGTCGTGTCTTTTGTCGGACGAAACTTGACCAAGTGTGTTTCGGTTCTGAGTAGTTAAAGTTTTCGTAATCCACGCAAATCGCTGTATTTGAGCCATTTGCCACTTCATTTATAAAAAGGTCGTCGTCGCCAGAATTTACTGTTTCGTGCGATTTAAAACCACCATTTTTTTCAAAAATTGATTTTCGGTAACAAAGATTTCGACCAACGCCCATGTAAGGCAATCCCATCAGTGCAAACGAAAAATATTGGAGCGCAGTCATCGCCGTTTCATACCGAATAAAAGCATTTAACAAGCCTTTTTCTTGAAAATATGGCCCATAAGACAATAAAACAGCTTTTTCGCACAAGGCTTCTACGCTTGTTTTTATCCAATTCTCACTCGCTGGACGACAATCTGCATCGGACAAAATCAAGATTTCGTTCTTCGCATTTTGAATACCAAGTGTCAGCGCAGCCTTCTTCCCATTTGATTTTTTTATATTAGTATTATTTATAATACGAAGGTACGAATATTTTTTCTGATATTCTAATAAAACTTTTTGCGTATTGTCTTGTGAATAGTCATCAACGACCAATACCTCAAAGGAGTGGTAAGATTGAGTGAGAAAAAGGTCTAAATTAGCCAATAAATTTTTTTCTTCATTTTTAGCACAAATAATGACCGATACCGAAGGTAAGGCAGTTTTTGCATCTAATGGTTCATTTTTTTTATCTTGAAAAAAAACAAACCTCGCATAGACTATTATCCAAAAAGCAACTTGGACAAAAGTTGCGACAATAAAAGTCGCTTGAAAGAAAAATAATAATAGACCGTAAAATTCCAATCGTCAAACATTGATTTTGATACATTCACGCCGCAAATGTAATTGATTTTCTATTAATTAGATGTTAAAAATATTTAAAATTATGTTTTTTTTGAATATTTTTTATATTTTTTAAAAAATAACAAAAAAAACGCTTTAAAATATTGATTGTCAATACTTTAAAGCGTTTTTATTTTTTGTAAAAAAATTTTGGCTCTACGAACCAATCTATATCATTGTATAATTTGGACAAAGTAAAAATACTAATTTAAGCTCAACGCTCTCAAACTAATTGCATTTTCGATGTGATTCAACTGATTTTCATCTAATTGAGCACCAATCGCTTTAAAATTTTCCGCTGTGGCAGAAAGCATTTTTTCAAAAAGATAATCTTTTTCTGTTGCATTTAACTCTAAGAGCAAGAAAGATAATTGTTGTTCAAAAACGATGCGTTCTTGACGAGTTGTGATTTCATTAAATTCTAAAAGCAATTTTTCTATTTTTTTATTTACCATTTTTTAATTTTTTACGCAGTTCTATTATTTCATCAAGAATCATGTTGATATAAAACTCCCTTTTTTTCGGATTTTCTTCACTCCAATACAAAGAAATAATAGTAAGTTGCTGAATTAGTAAATTATAACGTTTTTGTTTTTCTTCTTGATTCATTAAAATAATATTTATGCAAAAATATATTTTTTATTCCATATTCTAAAATTATTATAATAAAAAATTATTCTTCTGCCAAAAACGGATATTTATAATCTACTGGCGGAACAAAATTTTCTTTGATGGTACGAGGCGAAAGCCAACGGTACATATTCAAGATTGAGCCAGCTTTGTCGTTTGTTCCCGAGGCACGTGCGCCACCGAAAGGCTGCTGTCCGACGACTGCGCCCGTAGGTTTGTCATTGATGTAAAAATTACCAGCGGCATTGCGCAATTTTTGTTGTGCAAAATTCAAAGCGTAACGGTCTTGTGAGAAAATCGCACCTGTCAAAGCATAAGGTGAAGTTTTGTCCACGAGTTCGAGAGTTTCCTCCCATTTTGAGTCAGCATAAACGTAAATGGTCAAAACTGGTCCAAAAATCTCCTCTTCAATCGTTTTAAAATGTGGATTGCTTGTTACAATCACCGTTGGTTCGATGAAATAACCTTTTGACTTGTCGTATTTTCCACCAGCGACGACTTCTGCATCGTCTGCTTTTTTTGCAAAATCAATAAAAGAAGCGATTTTATCAAATGCTCGCTCGTCAATAACCGCATTAACAAAATTATCGAAACGCTCGACTGTTCCCATTTTAAAATCTTTCAAATCTGCCAACAATTCTCTTTTGACTTCTGCCCAAATTGATTTTGGAATGTATGCACGACTCGCCGCCGAACATTTTTGTCCTTGAAATTCAAATGAACCACGAGAAAGTCCAACTGCTACGGCTTTCGGAATCGCTGAATTGTGCGCCACGACGAAATCTTTTCCGCCCGTTTCACCAACAACACGAGGATAAGATTTGTAATTGCCAATATTGTTTCCAATAGTCGTCCAAAGATTTTGGAAAACTTTTGTGCTTCCTGTAAAGTGTAACCCTGCAAAATCTGGATGCTTGAAAATCACTTCGCCAGCTTCTGGGCCATCGCAAAAAACAAGGTTGATAACGCCTTTTGGCAAACCTGCCGCTTCCAAAACTTCCATGATAATCGCTGCCGAAAAAATCTGAGAGTCTGCTGGTTTCCAAACAATCACGTTTCCTAACATTGCTGGTGCGCAACACAAATTGGCTGCAATCGACGTAAAATTAAATGGCGTAAGTGCAAAAACAAAACCTTCCAATGGGCGATATTCCAAACGATTCCATGTCATGGCTGGGCTTTGCGGTTGCTGCGCATAAATGTCCGTCATGTATTGTACATTGAAACGGAAAAAATCACACAACTCACAAACAGCATCAATTTCTGCTTGAAAAGCGTTTTTGGATTGACACAACATCGTTGCTGCATTCATTTTTGCACGATAAGGTCCTGCTAAAAGGTCTGCGGCACGCAAGAAAATAGCTGCACGCTCTTGCCAATCAAGGTTTTCCCAATCGTTTTTGGCAGCCAAAGCCGCATTGATTGCATCTTTGACGTGTTCGGCTGTACCACGATTGAACGTGCCAAGCGTATGCGCCAACTCATGTGGCGGATGAATACTCACTTTGTCTTCTGTAAAAACAAGTTTGTCTCCAATAAACATCGGAATATCAACTGTTTCTGATTTTTGGCGAGCAACTTCGGCTTTTAACGATGCTCTTTCTGGCGAACCAATAGCGTAGCTTTTGACCGCTTCATTGTATGGAACGGGTACTTTAAAAATGGCGTTGGACATCTAAATTTTATTTGGTTGTATATTATTTGGTTGTATTGTTATATTGTTAAATTGTTCCTACTACGATTGCAAACTACGTATGAACAATTTAACAATCCAACAATGTAACAATTAAATTAATCGCTGCAAAGGTACTTGTTAGATTTGAAATTTTACACCTTCAAAAAGATTTTTCTTTTATACATAAAATACAGCACTAACCAACACATCAACATGAACCACAAGGCAAAAAGGAATGAACCGTTCATATTGCCAGCCCAAGAAGCAAACCAATGTTTATAGACCCAACCGTAAGTACTGACCAATTTCCCATCAGGTTCAGCAATTTTGTAACGCAAACCCAATACAATCGGTACTTCCGAAATCAAATAAGCGGCAATGGCATTTGCGCCAAAAACTTCAAAGAAAAACGACCATTTTGTAATGCCTTTGTAATCCAAAATATAGGTCAAAATTCCCAACACCAACATATCAATACCTGCCATGTGAACAACATAAGAGCTTGTCCATAATTTTTTATTAATGGGAAAAACAAAATCCCAAAGCAAACTTACGCCAATACAAACAGCACCAGCTAAAATAAGATTTTTAATGACTTTTTCTCTATTTGGCTCGTCTTGAATATACGTTGCGACCATATAACCAGCTATTACTGTCGCAATCGAAGGCAAAGTACTCAAAATTCCTTCTGGTTCAAAGGGATAACCTTCTCCTTTGTAAATATGATTTTCGCCTAAAACAGCCAAATCTAACTTGAAACCAGCATTACTTTGCATTTGAGTTTTCCACCAAGCCGTTACGTCAGCATCGCTCATTCCTATGAATTGCTCCGCCGAAGGAATCATGCCGTAAGGATTTCCAGCATCTCCATAAAAATACAGAATCGCCCAATAACCCAATAAAATACCGCCCAAGATGTAAGGCAACCAAGCTCGTTTGACACTCAGACAAATGATGGAAGCCAAAGCGTAGCAAATCGCCAAACGAGGCAAAACGCCTAAATAACGAACAGGATTTTTTCTGCCCCAATGAAAAACACCCGTTTCATCGTAGTAATAAAACGGTAAAAATTGCATGAAAACAATGTACAATAAGTAAATTGTAATCGCTCTTTTGAGTATTTTGCCCAAAACAACAGCGTTGAGTTCATAATTGAAGGGTTTGAAAGAAAAACGCATAGAGAGTCCTATCGCAAATAAAAACGAAGGAAAAACCCAATCGGTCGGTGTGCAACCGTGCCATTTGGCATGGTCGAGTGGTCGGAAAACATAATTCCAGCTGCCTGGCGTGTTCACAATAATCATCAAGGCAATGGTTAGTCCTCGGAAAATGTCTAAAGATAATAAACGATTTAGCATAGTTTTGTTATTTTGTTTTGACAAAAATAATTATTTTTGCTAAAATTTTATAAAAAACAAACTAAAATATTTAAAAATGGATATTAGAACTGCGAATCTTGAAAATTTAGATGAATTGGTATTGCTTTTTGAAGCATATAGAGCATTTTATAAAAAAAATCCTGATGCGGTGGGCGCAAAGATTTTTTTACAAGAAAGAATAGAAAAAAATGAATCCGTAATTTTTATGGCTTATTCGGATTCGGGCGAAGCTGTTGGTTTTACCCAATTGTATCCTTTGTTTTCTTCTACTCGAATGAAACGACTTTGGTTACTGAACGACCTTTTTGTAAAAGAGGAATTTCGTGGACAAGGTTTTTCAAAAACCTTGATTGAACGTGCAAAGCAATTGGCACAAGAAACAGGTGCTTGCGAAATCATGCTCGAAACTGCCAAAACCAATGACATCGGCAACCAACTTTATCCTACAATGGGCTTTGAGTTGGGAACTGATTTTAATTGGTATCATTTGGATATTTAAGTTTTTACATACTGCAAAAAAAACAATATTTCTATATTTTGAAACGCCAAAACGAGCGTTGGTATTTTCCGTAGCGTTGGCGTTAACGCCAACGC
>JAYWHK010000290.1:0-45649 GCA_043777755.1 Saprospiraceae bacterium | reverse complement strand
GGCGTTCAAAATTAATTAGTATTATTTTGTCGTTGAGAAAAAAGTTATAAATAACTGACTATAAGGAAGTTATTTATGATTTTTTGAGCAATCGACTGGAAAAAATAATACTAATTAATTTAGCCCCAATACTTATTGTAAGTGCTTGTTGTTCAATATTTTGCATAAATTCAAAATCCCAAAACCGCTTTCCATTGTGTATATATAAAAATGACTAATTTGTAATTTTTATATTAGTGCCAAAATTAATACATAATTTTGATTATATCAATAATCCGTACATTTTTTAAGAAAATGAGTAAATAAAAAAATCGTCGTGTTATTTTGTATCACAGCTTTGCATCTCAATTTTTTATAAAAAAGATTTATTCTTGCAAAAAAGTTGTACTATTTCAGAATGTTTTTATCTTTACGAATCTTTCTGATATTCAATTTTTAATAAAAAATGTAAAACTTAGAGGTGTAGGTAAAATGAGCTTTAGCTCGTTGAAAATTGTACATTTTTACGTTGAAACGGCAAAATGTGTCCTGTCACGAGCTAAAGCTCATGCTACCTAAGTTTTTAATAAAAAATAAAAAATATGCTTGTAAAATCGTTTTTTTCAGTTGCATTGTTGTTTTTAGCTTGTCAAAAAATGGACAAAGACCCTAATATTCCCTATTCGCTCAATGAGCCAACCCAAACCTTTACTTTAACGCCAGTTTTGCAAGAAATCTCTGGATTAAGTTTTTCAAAAGACGGAAAATCGCTCGTAACATTACAAGACGAAGCTGGAATTCTTTTTTTTCTTAATAAAAAAGATGGCAGTATAGAAAAACAAGTTACCTTCAAGCCAGAAGGCGATTTTGAAGATTTAGCGGTGGTTGGTGATGTTTGTTATGTTTTGCGTAGCAAAGGAGTACTTGCCGTAGTCGAAAATTTTTCTGACGAAAAAGCAGTCAAGGAAACCGCTTTCAAACCTTCTCCATTGACAAAAGAAGCGGATACAGAAGGACTTTGCTTAGATGTTAAGAATAACCGTTTGCTAATTACTTGCAAAGGCGTTACGTCCGACCCAATGCGTAGAGCGATTTGGGCTTTTGATTTGACAACAAAACAGTACGGTACAGCACCTGTTTTTGAGATTAGCTTGGCGCAAATTCAAGCCTATTTAAAAAAACAAAATGCAGACAAAGATGAGTTTAAAAAATTCTTTGAAGAAAGCGGAACAGAATTTAATTTTGGTCCATCTGCCATTGCCATTCACCCTAAAACAGGAGATTATTACATCCTTTCTTCTGTCGGAAAAATCCTTGTGGTTACTGACGACAAAGGCAATATAAAAGGTATTGAACGCTTACAAAAAAAGATTCATACGCAACCAGAAGGCATCGTTTTTGATACAGACGGAACTTTGTATATTTCCAATGAAGGGAAAAAAGAAGAAACTCCAAAAATTTATTCTTTTTCTCCAAAATAACTTAAACAACTCATTTTTTTTTGAAAAAATATTAACTTTGCAGCGAAAATACCGTACAATACTTAAATATTGTTTTAAACTCATTATATTTATATTATGGCGTTAATAGAAGTAGTAATTCCTCCAGCGGGAGAATCCGTTACCGAAGCAACCTTAGCCTTGTGGCTAAAAAAAGACGGCGACATGGTCACTCGTGATGAGTCACTCTGCGAATTAGAAACCGACAAAGCAACGATGGAATTGCCTGCCGAAGTAGCGGGCAAATTAATTATATTAGTTCCCAATGGAACAGATGTGGTCATTGGTCAAGTCATTGCACATATTGATACAGATGCTGCGGGCGCAAGCGCACCAGCACCAAAAGTAGAAGCTCCTAAAGCAGTGGAAACACCCGTTTCAGCTCCAAAAGTAGATGCTCCAGCAAGTGCAAATTATGCTACTGGAACACCATCACCTGCGGCTGCAAAAATCTTGTCAGAGAGTAATGTCAAAGCAAGTGATGTGGCTGGAACAGGCAAAGATGGTCGAATTACCAAGGAAGATGCTCAAAAAGCAAGTACTGCAAAACCAGTAGAAGTAGCCGCACCAAAAGTAGCAACAGAGGCTGCGCCAGCAGCAAGTACAGGCGAAAATCGTAGTACTCGTCGTGAAAAAATGTCACGTATGCGTCGCACTATTGCGGGTCGTTTGGTGTCTGCAAAAAACAATACAGCAATGCTTACAACTTTCAACGAAGTTGATTTGACGGAAGTAATGGCTTTGCGAGATAAATACCAAGACCGTTTTGTAGCAAAATATGGTGTAAAATTAGGTTTTATGTCGCTTTTCGTAAAAGCCTGTGCAAAAGCCTTGATGGAAATGCCTGAAGTGAATGCAATGATTGATGGCGATGAATTGATTTATCATAATTATGCTGATATTTCGGTAGCAATTTCGACACCAACGGGCTTGGTTGTTCCGCCAGTATTGAATTGCGAATCTATGAATTTTGCCGAAATTGAGTTGGCTATCAAAAAATTAGCAGAGAAAGCTCGTAACGGAAAATTAACCTTAGATGAAATGAAAGGTGGAACTTTCACCATCACCAACGGTGGCGTTTTTGGCTCTATGATGAGTACACCTATCATCAACGAACCGCAATCGGCTATTTTGGGAATGCACGCTATTCAGCAACGTGCGATGGTTGTGAACAACGAAATCAAAATTCGCCCAATGATGTATTTAGCACTGTCTTATGATCACCGTGTGATTGATGGAAGTTCGTCAGTTACGTTTTTGGTGAAAGTAAAAAAATATTTAGAAGACCCAACGACTTTATTGTTGGATATTTAGATTGTAAAATAGTAGGACTTAAAAGGTTGTTTTAAATGTACGAAAATACGTTTAAAACAACCTTTTTTTATTCCTGTCACAGATAATAAAAAAATTATGCTAAAAAACTTGACAAATAGGTGTATTCTTACTTATCTTTGGAAATAATTGTACTTTTTAGATAGAAAACAATCAATAATTCAGACTTTTAATAAAACTTACTCATGATTATTTCGACTGAAACTACACGTGGTATTCGCATCAGTGTGCATACCCAATACCAAGATGAACAATCTCGTCCTCTTGAAAATAGATACGTTTTTACTTACCAAATCATCATCGAAAATTGTAGCGATTATTCCATTCAAGTATTGAGTCGTCATTGGACGATTGTGGATTCTAATGGCATGATTCGGGACATCAAAGGCGAGGGAATCGTCGGACAACAGCCTGTCATTCCTCCTGGCACAACGCACAAATACACTTCTTGGGCAAATATTAACAGCGATATGGGCAAAATGTTTGGAACGTACTGCGTAGAACGCCAAATAGACGAAGAGCTTTTTGAAGTTAAAATTCCAGAGTTCCAACTTATTACACCTTATAAATTAAATTAGGAAACATTTTTATTATATGCTTACAGCAATTTCTCCAATAGATGGGCGTTATCACCGTCAAACCAAGGAACTAAAAGAGTTTTTTTCTGAATATGCGCTTATCAAGTATAGGGTTTTCGTAGAAATTCAATATTTTATTGCGCTTTGTAATCAAGATTTGCCTCAATTGGTGAATTTTGAAGAAGAAAAATTAGATGCGCTCAATGCTATTTTTGAAAATTTTAGCGAAGACGATGCTGAATTGATTAAAAATATTGAAAAAACAACCAATCACGATGTCAAAGCGGTGGAATATTTTCTAAAAAATCAATTTGAAGCATTGAATATTGAACAATATAGAGAGTTCATTCACTTCGGACTTACTTCGCAAGACATCAACAATACAGCGATTCCTCTCAGTATTAAGCACGCCGTTTCAGATGCTTACACGCCTATTTTTACACAAATCATAGAAGAACTTAAAGCCTTCGGCAACGAATGGATGAATGTTCCGATGCTCGCTCGGACACATGGGCAACCAGCATCACCAACTTTACTTGGCAAAGAATTTATGGTTTTTGTAGAACGTTTGGAAGGAGAATGGGAAATGTTGCAACATATTAACAGCAAACTCAAAGCAAAATTTGGTGGCGCAACAGGGAATTTTAATGCCCACCATGTGGCTTATCCGAATATTGATTGGGAAATTTTTGGCAATCATTTTGTCACAGAATACCTTGGTTTGGAGCGTCATCGCTATACCACTCAAATAGCCCACTACGATAATTTGGCAGCACTTTTTCATTCAATGAGCAGAATCAATACGATTTTAATTGACCTTTCTCGTGATATTTGGGCATATATTTCAATGGATTATTTTAAGCAAAAAACGGTAGAAGGCGAGGTTGGTTCTTCGGCAATGCCACACAAAGTCAATCCAATAGATTTTGAAAATGCAGAAGGAAATTTTGGTATGGCAAATGCTATTTTTTCACATTTGGCTGAAAAATTACCAATTTCGAGGTTGCAAAGAGATTTGACGGACAGTACTGTTTTGCGGAATGTTGGTGTTCCTTTTGGTCACACGATTATTGCATTTAAATCTATTTTGAAAGGTTTGGGTAAGTTGGTCTTGAATGAAAATAAATTAAAAGAAGATTTAGAGTCAAATTGGATGGTGGTTGCAGAAGCGATTCAAACGGTTTTACGTCGAGAAGGTTTTGAACAACCCTACGAAGCACTCAAAGCCCTGACACGTGGAAAAGTTACCGTTGGTAAAAATGACATTCATCAATTTATTGATGCACTAAACATTACAGAACAGATTAGAACTGAACTCAAGCAAATTACACCACACAATTATGTTGGTATTTGGGCTAAGTAAAATGTTTTCAATTGTTGTATTGTTTTGGTTTTCAATTGTTTAGAACCATTTCAAACATTAAATAACTAAAAAAAACCTGATTGCTATTCAAACAATCAGGTTTTTTATTTTAATCTACTTTTTTAGTAGCATCACGTTCTGCATCACGGATTCCATCTTTGATTTCCGTTTCAATATTTGCACGGGCATTGTTAAATTCACGAATACCACGACCCAAGCCACGCATCAACTCTGGAATTTTTTTTCCTCCAAATAGCAACAAAACAACCACCAAAATAATGGTAAGTTCTGAACCACCAAGAGAACCAAGTAATAAAAATAAATTATTCATTGTCAAATAGTTATATATTTTTTAAAAAGATTATTTTTTCAAACCAATTTCTCTCAAACGCTCGTTTAGGTATTCGCCTGCTGTAATTGGTGTATAGTGCAAAGGATTTTCTTCTGTTACGCAAGATGGAAGACAAGTCAAATCAACTTCCGACATTGGGTGTAAGAAAAAAGGAATACTCAAACGAGGCAAATGCCATTCTTCTCGAGGCGGATTCACCACACGATGCGTTGTTGATTTTAAGTAATTGTTGGTCAAACGCTGCAACATATCACCAACGTTGATAACAATTTCATCTTCTTCAGGAAGAACATCACTCCAAATATTTTCTTTGGTCAAAAGTTGTAAGCCGCCAGCGGAAGCACCAACCAAAAGCGTAATCAAATTAATGTCTTCGTGTTGCTCTGCACGAATAGCCGACGCAGGTTCTTGTGTGATTGGTGGATAATGAATCGCACGAAGAATACTATTTCCATCTTTGATTCTTTCCTCAAAATACGTTTCACCCAAATTTAAGTGAATCGCAATTGCTTTGAGCAAATGGTTACCCGTTTTTTCAAAATTTTGGTACAATTCCCAGCCCAATGCTGAAAAATTAGGATTTTCAGCCACCGTCATGTTGTCTGAATAATTACCTTTTTTGGGGTGATTCGCTTCTACTTGTTGCCCAATTTGGTAAAATTCTTTCAAATCGGCTACGGTAGATTGTTTAGCGTGTTCTTTACCAAACGAGGTATAACCTCGCTGTCCAGCTGCACCAGCAACCTCATACTGTCGCTTTTGCTCTACGGGCATGGCAAAAAACTGCTTACTTGCTGAATAGAAATCATCAATCAATGACTTTGGTATACCGTGGTTGATGACACCAACAAAGCCAACATTATGGAAAGCGTCACCTAAGGCATCAACAAAAGCACTACGTTCTTCTGTCGAACCATTGACAAATTTTGATAAATCAACTAATGGAATTGCTCTCATTTACGAAGTTAGACTAATTTAACAATAAAAAGATTAATCAAAGGTACGGCTTTTTTATCTAATCTTTTGTTATTTTTTTCAATTTTCCAATTTTCTAACCTAATTTTTACAAAAGCATTTATAACTTTGCAAAATTATTAATATGATTATGTCTATTTTTTTGTAAAAATGCCATTATAAATAAAATAAAGCTGTATTTATGCAGTAATATTTCAATTCAATACTACTCACATTATTCTTTCACTTAATTATTTTAATGATGAAAAAATTATTCTTATTATTTTTTATATCTTTTTTTTTACAAAAAACGTATGCACAATTTTGGATAGAAGCAGGTATTAAAGGCGCATCTGGCGTGACCTTATTGTACAACCCAAATATTTTTGACGACCCTAATGCTTCTTACAAAATGAAATCTGATTTTGCAGTAGGTCCTCGCATCGGACTCAACTTCAATGAAAGTCACGGTCTTTCAATTGAAGGTTTGTACAGTCAATCAAGGGCCTATTATGCTGGAAAGCCAGCAGGAAGCACCAGTGTACAGCCATTAAACTACGATTGGAACAACATTGATGCTTATGTAATGTACCGTTATTTTTATGAGCGTTCATTCATTGAAATTGGCCCAAAACTTTCAACATTGCGTGGTATTACACAAAACACGGTAGATGTTACAGATAAATTCAACAAAACAAACCTTGGTGCGGCATTTGGTTTCGGAGGATTTTTAGCAGGTGGAGAAAATTTATCTCTGAGTTTGAATTTTCGTTTTGATTATCAGTTCTCTGACTTTGTAGGTACAGCTGGCAAAGCTGCAACAAATGCTTATCCATTTACCTTTTCAAAATACGACAGCTATTCTAAAACGTCGCCCATCGTTGGAAGAATTGGTTTAGACATGACTTTTGCCTTAGGAGGAACTGCAAAAGCACAATGCGGCAGACGTGTTGTGTTTTTTGGCGGTGGAAGATAAAATTTTAATTTGACGGTTTGATAATTTACAAATTTGACAATCCAAAACCATTTTTTATGAAAAAGAATTTATTTTTATTAGCTATTGTTGCCTTTCTTACAAGCAGCAATATTTTAGCTCAAATTTATACAGAGCCTGCGTTTCCAACAGCCAACGATGTAGTTACTGTTTTTTATGACGCTTCGGAAGGCACAGCTGGATTAAAAGACTGTGGTTGTGACATTTATGTTCATGCAGGACTAATAACAAGCGCAAGTACAGGACTTTCTGACTGGAAATATGTCAAAACGCAATGGGGCAAGACCAATCCCGATTGGTTAATGACTTCCTTAGGAAACAATCTTTACTCTTGGACTGTCAATATCCAACAGTTTTACCAACCAAATGCAGGTGAAGAAATACAAAAAATGTCTTTTGTTTTCCGCAATGGTGCAGGAACAGCAGAAGGCAAAGCAAGCGGTGGAAAAGATATTTACGCAGACGTTTATAATGCCAATTCTCCTTTTGCTGCAAAGTTACTTTCTCCAGCTGATGGTACACAATTGTTAAAGTCTAAAAATGAAACCATTGTAATAAAAGGAGCTGCGAGTAAAATTAGTAACTTAACAATCTCTGACAATGGCAATACGCTTATTCAATTTGCCAATACAAAAAGTATTAATTTTACAATTACTGTTGCAGATGAAAACGATCACACTGTAGTTTTTACTGCAAAAAATGGTACAGAAGAAGCGACACAATCTTTTAAATATACAGGAATCAAAGCAGTTGTTACGGAAGATCCGCCAGCCAGTTTGAAATTAGGTGCTAATTTTAATCAAAATGGCTCAGTTTCTTTTATGCTTTATGCACCAGGAAAAAAGAACATTTATTTGGTTGGTGATTTCAATAATTATGAGTTGAAACCAGAATATTTGATGAAACGCAGTGTTGATGGAAAATACTGGTGGATAACATTGAATAACATCTCGAATGGTACACATTCTTATCAATACGCCGTGGACGGAACACTTCGTGTTGCTGACCCACACAGCGAATTGATTTTAGACCAAAACAATGATAAGTTTATTCCACAAACAACTTATCCAAACTTACCCGCTTATCCAACAAAAGGACAAGGCTATGTTTCTTCTTTTGAATATCCTAAAAAGAAATTTACTTGGACAACATTTAATCGCCCAGCAAAAGGAGATTTGGTAATTTATGAACTTTTGCTTCGTGATTTCACAGCGGAGAGAAATTACCAATCGCTTATTGACACTTTGGGTTACTTGAAAAAATTAGGTATAAATGCTATTGAATTTATGCCTATCAATGAGTTTGATGGAAACCTTTCTTGGGGCTATAATCCTACTTTTCATGGCGCACTAGATAAGTATTATGGCACTCCCGAAAAATTTAAAGAATTGGTAGAAATTTGTCATAAAAATGGAATTGCAGTGATTTTAGACGTTGTTTTTAACCATGTTAGTGAAAAAAGTCCTTTGATTCAAATGTATACTGTTGCAAGCGGCACTTATGCGAATGCTATTGCAAAACATGATTTTAATGTATTTTTAGACCTTAACCATGAATATGAAGGAACAAGAGTATATACAGATAGGTGTTTAGAATATTGGTTGCAAGAATACAATATTGATGGTTATCGTTTTGACCTTTCCAAGGGACTTACTCAAAAAAACACCTTGGGAAGCGTAGGTGCTTGGGGACAGTACGACCAAAGCCGTATCAATATTTTGAAGCATTACAATGACATTATTAAAAACACAAGTGGCGATGCTTACCATATCTTAGAACATTTTGCAGACAATGCTGAAGAAAAAGAATTGTCAAAATTAGGTATGATGGTTTGGGGTAATTTTAATTATGATTACATAGAACCAACAATTGGTTACATCAAAGGTAATTTTGGAAATTCTTTTTATCAAAAAAAAGGATTTACAGAACCTAATTTAGTCGCTTATATGGAAAGCCACGATGAGGAACGTGTGATGTACAAAGCATTACAATTCGGTAGCAGCTCGGGTGAATATTCTATCAAAGATTTACCAACAGCATTGCGCAGAGCCGAATTGGCAAATGTATTTTTTTACTGTATTC
The DNA here is from genome assembly GCA_043777755.1 of Saprospiraceae bacterium. Lineage (GTDB taxonomy): Bacteria > Bacteroidota > Bacteroidia > Chitinophagales > Saprospiraceae > CANHEE01. The sequence continues at coordinate 36,516 of JAYWHK010000290.1, read as the reverse complement.
CTGGCGCAAAAATGCTTTGGCAGTTTGGAGAATTAGGCTACGATTATTCTATTAATCACTGTGTGAATGGAAGTGTTAATAACAATTGCCGCTTAGATCCGAAACCTGTAAGATGGGATTATCTTCAAGATCCTAATAGAAAAAGGCTACATGACATTGTTTCTTCTTTGATTTATTTAAAAAAGAATTACAATGTATTCCAAACGACTGATGCAACTGTTTTTACAGGAGGACAAACAAAGTTTATCTATTTGACAGGTGACGATATGGACTTAAATGCAGTAGGAAACTTTGATGTAGCAGCACAAACGCTTAATCCTACTTTTTATAAAACAGGAAAATGGTATGAGTATTTCACAGGAGATAGTATCAACATTGTTTCTGGTGACGAACCGATTTTCTTGAAGCCTGGTGAATACCGTATTTATACAACCAAAAAACTTCCTCCTCCGATTGGCGGCTACAAAGCATACCAATTGACCAATGAAGAAGGGATTGATGTTGTCAATGATTTCAAGATTTTTCCAAATCCATCTGATTCAAATATGGAATTGAGTTATTCAATCGCAAATCCATCGTCTGTAAAGTTAGAAATCTTTGATTTGTTGGGTCGTAAAATTGACGAACCTATTAATGAAAGAGATACCGTAGGCAATTACAGTGTCTTGCTTCCGAAATTAGATGCAGGTACGTATTTTGCAAAACTTACTGTTAATCAAGGCAGCGTAACGAAAAAATTTATTCGTTTAAAATAAAAAAATATAGCAATAAAAACCGCCGTCTGAGCCAATAGGCGGCGGTTTTTTTATTTTTTAAAACCTAAAAAAGATTACGACATGAAATATTCTTTACTATTTTTTTTATTTTTTTTAAGTCCAAACATTTTTTTTGCGCAAAACAACAAATGCAATGAATTAGGCGCATGGATTTGGTACATTGAAGCTACGACCTGCAAATCACATAGCGAACTCGCAGATTCTCTCAAAAAACTCAACATCAAACGTGTTTTTATAAAAGTTGCTGACGGAAAAAATTTTAGCAATTGGCCTGAACTCGACGATAAAAATGTTGTGAAAGCCTACAAAGATAAAGGAATTCAAGTTTGGGGTTGGTCATACAATTATCCCAACAATGAAGCAGCACAGGCAGAAGCCATTTACAGAGCAGCCAAAACAGGTTATCAAGGCTATGTGATAGATGTTGAAGCAGAATTTGACAATGACTCATTGCGTTTGTACAAACTTTTTGAAGCGTTTGACAAGCGAAAACAAGATGCCATCAAAGATGCTGTCGTACCAGCTAACTTTGAAATGAGAGTGACCACTTGGGGAAATCCAAAAGACCACAAGTTTAACATCAAGGCAATGGACAAATTTGTTACTGCCTATATGCCACAAACGTATGTAGAACAATGGAAATTAATACCTTCTCTTGAAAAACAAATCGACCTCGGCAACAAAGAATACGCAACATTAGGCGCAACAAAACCTATTCATCACATCGTTGCAGCGGAAAAAGAAACAGGTACAACAGGCGCAATAACAGCGCCTGACATCAACAAATACATCGCAAAAGCTGGTGGAGGAACATCTATTTGGCGAATACCTGGCGATGCTATTTCTGCAAAAAACTGGGCTTTGTGGCGAGCTATTGATTGGAAAAAAGACTTTTGTACCATAAGCAATACTGACAATATTTCTTCTTTAGAAAATATTGCTGTTGCTCCAAATCCATTTAGAGATGAAATTCATATTTCTTTTGAAAATGAAAATCAAGAAGAAGCAAATGTTATAGTTTATGACATCAATGGCAAAGTTATCCACAATGAGAGAGTTATCCACAATAAAATTATTATTAACTCAAATAATTGGTTAAATGGAATGTATTTTCTTTTTATAAAAAAAGGTGATAAATTTAGAAGTATTAAAATTCTAAAAGAGTAAATTTTAAATATTTTTATATTGTATAAAAACATGACTATCAGCAATTTGAGTTGTTTAAAAATAAATTTAAAATAATATTTTGCAACGAATGATGAAAAAAAACGTTTCATCACTTTCATTGTCATCATTCGTCAATGTCATAAAACCATTTTAAACAACTCATTGAAGTTATGCACAAAATCGCTCCATACATAGACCATACTATTTTAAAACCAGACACCAACTCCGAACAAATCCAACAACTTTGCCAAGAAGCCTTGACGTACTCTTTTGCCGCCGTTTGTGTTCCTCCTTATTTTGTAGCACTTGCAAGTAGTATTTTGGAAAAAAGTAATGTGAAAGTTGCGACTGTTATTGGTTTTCCTTTTGGCTATTCTTCGATTGCCGCCAAAGTGGAAGAAGCAAAAAGAGCGATACAAGATGGTGCAGTAGAATTGGATGTTGTCGTAAATATTGCTGCCATCAAAGATGCCCGCTGGAATTACGTCCAAAATGAGTTGGATATTTTGACTACTACTTGTCATTTGCAAGATAAAAAAATAAAAATTATTTTTGAAACAAGCCTTTTAAGCGAAGCTGAAATTCTCAAATTATGTCAAATCTCAACAGATATTGGTGCTGATTTTATCAAAACATCAACAGGATTTAATGGTGGCGGCGCAAGCGTAGAAGTTGTACAATTAATGAAAAATAATATTCCAAATACAATAAAAATAAAAGCATCAGGAGGAATCAGGACACTTTCAGAAGCAGAATCAATGATTACCGCTGGCGCAGACAGAATTGGAACATCATCAGCTGTAACAATGATTCAATAGTTTAAATTTTTTGGTACGATTTTTTAGTACTAAACACTGTAAATTTTTTTATAATATTTTAAATTTTTCAACAAAAATTCAATTCAACATGAAATTTTTAGTTTCCACATTAACCGTAATTATCTTTCTTTTGACCGCTTGTAAAGATCTTGCTTCCAAACAAGATGAAGTTGCAGCGGCAAGCCCAATTTTTCAAGAAGTAAAAAAGTTTGAAGCGCAAGGCGATAAAGCAATGCCAGCTCTGGTTTTATACCAAAAAGGAATGCGTGAATTATTGCGTAGCCTCGAAGCCGCTAATCAAACCACGGATTCTACGTCTATGCGTATCCGAAAAAATTTGAGTGAGCTGAACAGAGCTGAAAATGCGTTCTCTTCGTTCAAAACTGAATATAAACACCGCCTTGATACCATGTCAGCGGAAAAAAGAGAAATTTATTTGCAAGGTGCAAAAATAGATGTAACAAGCGCAACCGATATGGTATTGTATGCAGTCAGAGAAGCAAAACGTTATTCTCAAGTTTTGAGAGATAGAGGTATTCAAATCAATACATTGCCACAAGAATTGCCAGGAGAATAGAATGTTTTTGTAACATATTTTCAAAAATGCAGTACTATAGTAATATTTAGGACTGCATTTTTTTATTTTATTTTTATGGAAAAGAATATTTACGAACAATACGAAGTGGTGATTGGCTTGGAAGCACACCTTCAGTTGAGTACAAAAACCAAGGCTTTTTGTGCGGATAGCATTGCTTTTGGACAAGCTCCCAATACTCAAATAAGCAGTATTTCCCTCGGACATCCTGGCACTTTGCCCAAACTCAACAAAGAACAAGTTGAATATGCCATTCGTCTTGGATTGGCGTTGGATTGCCAAATTAGCGAAAAAAATTATTTTGATAGAAAAAATTATTTTTATGCTGACTTACCAAAAGGCTACCAAATCACACAAGACCGTATGCCTGTTTGCATTGGTGGCGGTGTTCATTTTTTGGTAAATAGTGAAAAAAAATACATTCGCCTTCATCATATTCACATGGAGGAAGACGCTGGGAAGTCTATTCACGACCAAAATCCAAATTATTCGCTCATTGACCTTAATCGAGCAGGAACGCCTTTACTGGAGATTGTGAGCGAACCAGATTTTCGTTCCGCTGATGAAGTAGCAGCTTTTATGAACACAATTCGTCAGTTGGCTCGTTACTTGAATATTTCTGATGGCAACATGGAAGAAGGTTCGTTGCGCTGCGATTGCAATATTTCTGTTCGTAAAAAAGGAGCAACAGAATATGGCGAGCGTTGTGAAGTGAAAAACATGAACTCCATGCGTTTTGCCAAGCGTGCCATCGAATACGAATTTAAAAGACAAATTGATATTCTTGAAAATGGTGGAAAAATTACCCGTCAGACCTTGAATTTTGATCCTTCCACTGGCATCACTTCGCCTTTGCGAGATAAAGAAGATGCCAACGATTACCGTTATTTTCCAGAACCAGACCTTCCTCCTGTGGTCATAACAAAAGCTCGAATCGAAGAAGTTAGAGCAAGTTTGCCGCCATTGCCAAAAGTGCTTTTTGACAAATTCGTAGAAGAATACGGATTGAGTACTCAAGATGCTTATACGCTTACAGAAGAAAAAGAAATGGCTTTGTATTTTATTGATTTTTCTAAAAATACAAGCAATAAAAAAGCGGCTGCAAATCTTTTAATCAATAAAATTCGTCCTTATCTGAACGAACAACGCATTGATATTCAAGATTTTAAAGTGCCTTTTGAAAAATTATCAACATTTATTAGCATTATTGAAGAAGGAAAAGTTAGCAATGCGATAGCCTACCAGCGTATTTTTCCAGAATTGGTCAAAAATGGTGATGAAACAGCTTTACAAATCGCAGAACGACTTAATCTTTTGCAAAATAACGACGACGATTTTCTTGAAAAAATCTGTCGTGAGGTCATTGCTCAATATCCTGACAAAGTTACAGAATACAAAAAAGGTAAAAAAGGCTTAATTGCTTTTTTTATGGGAGAAGTAATGAAGAAATCAAAGGGAAAAGCTGAACCAAAATCATCTACAGCTCTTTTAACACAACTTTTAGCAGTATAAGACTGAAAAGTTAGGCTGAAATAAGAAAATAAGTTGTCAAAAAGTACAACACTATCCCAAAAGTCCGTATATTTGCGAATATTTTACAAAAAAATAAATATTTGGGAATGATTTTAGAATTTTCAATCACAAATTTTCGCTCTATTCGGGAGAAACAAGTCTTTTCTATGTACGCAAGTAGCGCACGTAGCAAGGGCGACAATATTTTTGAACATCAACTGTCAAGTGGCGAAACCGTTAATCTGACGAAAGCGGCTGTCATTTATGGCGCAAATGCTTCGGGGAAGTCAAATGTTGTATTAGCGTTGGAGGCTCTGGTTGATATAATTACAAAAACACACAAAATTAATACTTTTGAGCCTGTACCTTCCTACAATCCGTTTTTATTTGATGAAATTGCCAAAAATCAAGCGTGTGAATTTGAACTTATTTTTTTGGACGACCAAAAAGAAAAATATTATTATATAATTTCATTTGATAAAGAAGAAATAATAAAAGAAGAATTATACAGTTATCCTAAAAAGCATAAAAGAACGATTTTTACAAGGGCAAATGATAATAAAAAAAATGATGATGAAAATATACATGAAGCAAATTTAGGTAAAGAACTTAAAAATAAACAATATTATATACATAAAAAAATACCTCTTTTATCTATTTTTGGCAAAGCCGAAAATTATCACAAACTTTTATCTCCAATCTATAAATACTTCAAAGAAATTGAAGTTATAACACCAACAGTAACATCAATGATTGATGTTTTACGAGAGCAATTAATTGTTGATTATTTATTAGATGATATTAAGGGAGATGAAAATAAATGGCTTAGAGAAAGACTTATTCGCTTGATAAGAGCCTGTGACACTCAAATTCAAGATATTGAGATAAATGAAGAGTTACGTAAAGACAGGCTTTTTTCAAAACATAAAATATTTAATAATAAAAAAGATACAGGAGAAGTATTTGATTTGCCATTTGGACAAGAGTCAATCGGAACAAATCGTATATTTGTCTTAGGAAGTTGTATTTTAAAAGCGTTACACAAAGGAAGTGTAATTATCTTTGACGAATTAGACAGCAGCCTACACCCTTTTGTTTCTCGTTTTTTGGTCAAATTATTTTTAAATCCGATTAGTAATCCGAAAAATGCGCAGTTGATTTTTACGACCCACGAACCAAGTATTTTGGATAAAGACTTGTTGCGTGCTGACCAAATTTGGTTCACAGAAAAAACAGCCGAAGGCGCAACCGAACTTTTCTCTGCACAAGATTTTGACGGTGTACGAGAAGATGTTCCTTTTGACAAATGGTACATGGCAGGAAAATTTGGCGCAGTTCCACATATTTCAGAAATAGAATACATCTTTGGTAATGGCGAGAAAACGACAAATTGAACGGCTACTTTTGATTATTTGCGAAGGCACAAAAACCGAAACGCAATATTTCAAGTGGCTATCGGAAGTAATCGCTATTCCAAAAGGCATTTGGAGCAAGGTGGAAGTACACAGCAGTGATACTATCCCAAATGACATTTCTATATCTAAAAATGGCGAACTGGGAGCAAGAAAAAAACGTCAATTTAGGTCTGAAAACCCTAATAAAAGAAACCAGACAAAGGACGTTTTACGTGAACTTTGGGAACACGTTTATGGAACTGATATAGACAGCAAAAAATACGAAGACATCAAAGCGCAGCCTTTGCGTTATGTTGCACAGGCGCAATGTATTGAGCAAGATCAAGGTGTTTATGATGAACTTTGGGCGGTTTTTGATAAAAATGGACACAAATATCACAAAGAGGCTTTTGAAAGAGCGCAACAAAAAGTAAATGGTAAAGTGACCAATATTGCATTTTCAAACCGTTCTTTTGAGCAATGGATTTTACTGCATTTTGAAAAAAGTAATCGCATTTTTGAACAAACAGAATGTAAAGAAGGCAAAAAATCCTTAGAATGTAATGCGTTGCAAGGTTGCAAAGGAGAAACGTGCTTGGTTGGTTATATTCGTAAAAACTACTTGTCAAACTATGAAAAAAGCAGCGACAACGAAGAATTGACTTTAATGATGGATGAACTTATCAAAAGACATGATTCCGCTTTTGAAAATGCAAATTGGCTACGCCAACAATATACAAATTCCGACTTACCAATCTATGAACGCAATCCTTACAGCGACGTTGATGCGCTGATTAAAAGTTTGCTAAATTTATGATAAGACTATGCGTTAAAACCTACAACTTAACACCTTTTTTCTACAATTCAACCTTTTCCCCTTCCATCCGCTGGCGCATAGTATGTTAAAGTTGAAAATGTTAAGCACAATACTAACTTAGTGCAAGCATAGGAATCTGGTTCTTTTAAGAAGTATTTTTGCAAAGGTAAAAATATTTCTTGTGGTTAATAAAGAAAAAAAATGTATAATCTGCTTTAATAATTGTAAAAAAATAGATATTTGCACTTGAAAACCATTTCGGACAAATCCGATATACCTTATGTACAATCTTTTAACAGTTATTTTGCGTTACAGTGGCTTCATTACATTTCTTGTTTTGGAGAGTATCTGTATGTATATGGTGGTGCAATACAATAAAAAGCAACAAGCTACTTATTTGTATTCTGCTAATACATTTATGGGTGTAATGTACCAACGCTACGATAAACTGATGAAATATGGCGAGCTATCAACAGTAAATGACAGTTTGTCCAGTGAAAATGCTCGTTTGTACGCTCGTTTGGGAAATGCCAAATTTAGTGAGTATTTAGTACAAGATTCAGTTTTGGTTCGTGACTCTTCCAGTAAAATTAAACAACGTTACACTTTCATTGGTGCAGGTGTTATCAACAATACAATTAGTTCATCGAATAATTACTTAACTTTAAATCGAGGCTCTAAGCATGGTATCTTACCAGGAATGGGCGTGGTCACAAGAAAAGGTGTTGTTGGAATTGTCAAAAATGTATCAGAGAATTTTTCGCAAGTGATGTCTATTTTGCATCAACAAAGTAAAGTAAGTGCATCTTTACAAAAGTCTAATTATTTTGGTACATTAATGTGGAAAAAAGTAGGTGATCCGCTGCGTAGTAGTTTGGAAACACTTCCCAAACACGCTGATATTGCTGTCGGAGATACCGTTCAAACAAGTGGTTTTTCTTATATTTTTCCAGAAGGAATTCCAATAGGGACAGTTGAAAATTTTAAAGTAACACCTGGGAGCAATTACTATTCAGCACAAGTCCTGCTTTTTGAAGACCTGAGTCGTTTGCGGTATGTATATATAGTCAATCATTTGTTCAAAACTGAACAAGAAAATTTAGAAAAAGAAGTAAAAAGTGAACAATAATCTTATTATAGTTAATCTAACGCGTTTTATTGCGCTTTTCCTCATGCAGGTGCTTATTTTTAAGCGTATTGCCTTGGGCTGGGCGAGTTTTAACTATATCAATATTTTCATATATCCAATTTTTATCCTTCTTTTACCAGCTGAACTGCCCGTGGCTTTAGGTATTGGTATTAGCTTTTTATTAGGACTGTGTATTGATACGGCTTATGATTCACCTGGTATTCATGCGGGCGCATCGGTTTTTTCAGCTTATTTGCGTTATTATGTCTTAGGTTTTTTAGAGCCTAAAGGTGGCTACCCTTTGAATAGTGGCCCAACACAATTTAAGTTAGGAGTCACTTGGTTTTTGCGTTACGCTGCGGTATTTATGCTGATTCACTTGTTTATTTATTTTTCTATTGAGGCATTTACTTTTGTTTATATTGTTGAAATTCTAATTCGTACTTTTTTTAGCTTTATTTTTTCAATGTTATTTGTTACGATGTATCAGTTTTTATTAGACCCCAAAGAGTAGATTTATTTATTTTATAAAGTATAAACAAAAAAACAGCCTTCAAGTTTGACATACTTGAAGGCTGTTTTTTTGTTTATTTCTTAATCTTTGTTGATTAAAGAAAAATCACCTTTATACATTCGCTTTTCACCATCGTTGTACTCTACTTCTAATCCATACGTAAAGACAGCTGGATTCATTGGTTGTCCTCGGAATAAACCGTCCCAACCTCGTGTGGCTTCATTCGCTTGGTCACGAGAGAAGTTTAAATCTTCATAGACAATATTGCCCCAACGGTCATAAACTCGGAAGAAATTAACTTTTATAACATTTTTTCCAAGAAAAACTTTAAGAAAGTCGTTTGAGCCATCTGAGTTTGGACTGAAAATACTTGGTACAAAAACATTTCTTGGATTCAAAACAAAAATTAAAATATCATCTGTTGTAGAACAACCACTTTCGTTGAAAACAGTAATTTTAAAACCTGTTGTCACTTTTGGTTTTGCCAAAGGGAATTGACAAGTATCGCAACTCAAATATTTGGCATTTGTCCAAGAGATATTTTTCATTTGAAAATCAGCCGTAGGCGTAATTACTACTGAATCACCATATTCTATAGTTAGGTCTGGGCCTAAATCAACTTTAATAAAAGCTCCTTTGTCGATTTTTATATTTTCTTCAACGCTACATTCATTCAAGTCTTTTATGGTTACTTTGAAATCGCCAGCATCTAAATTATTAATTTTGAAAGGTTTTATACCTACATTTGAGAAGTTCACACCATCTAAGGCATAAAGATAAGCACCAGAACCTCCTTTAATATCGTTGATAACAATACTACCCTTTGGATTACTTACACAAGCTGGATTAATTCCTTTGATGTCCGCAATAATTGGCGTAGGTTCTTTTAAATAGACGGAATCAATGCTTTTACAAGCTGCGCCATCTGTAATAGTTACTTTGTAAATACCTGATTTTAAGTTATTTAGCGTTTTTTCAGTTTGACCATTACTCCAAATAAACTGATATGGAGTAACGCCACCGCTTGCATTTGCGGAGATTGAGCCATCTGATTTTCCACTGCAACTTACGCCAAAACCAAAATAATCAACAGCTTTTAATTTCAGATTTACTTTACTCACATCAACTCTAACACTGCCTAATTTTTGAGGACATTGACCAGAGCCAATAGAAATAGATTTTACAGTATAAGTTGTTGTTTCTGTTGAATTTACGCTAAATGTATCACCATCTTTGATGTTGTTAATTGTATTTTTATTTCCTTTTTCATCTTCATAAACCATTGAAAAAGAACCATTTATTCCTGTTGATTTGATTTTTATATTGGCAGGATTGCCACTACAAACTGCACCTTGACTTTCCAACTGTACGCTAATTTCGTCACGGAAATACAACTGAATATTAACGGTACTATCACAACCACCAACACTTCCTTTTACAATAATTTCCTGACCAGAGGCATTGTTAATATCGTATTTTTTACCATTGATGGTTTTAAAATCATTTTTGCATAAAGTATCGCTGACTGAGCCAATAGCTTGATTTTCAGTTACTTTCACAAAATTTTTGCCTTTACAACCTTCGGTATCTGTTACTGTTACTGAATAATCGCCAGCTTTATCAACACTCAATGTCTGATTTGTAGAATTATCATTCCAAAGGTAAGAAGCAAAATTCCCTGCATTTAACGTTGTTGCTTTCCCACTACAGACACTCAATAATCCAGCAATATTTGGCTTAGGATTGTCTAATTTCGTCACATCAATAGATGCTGTGCCTTGACAACCAGAAGTAGATGTTACCGTTACTGTTATTTTTGCATTGTCGTTGAGTGTGATTGTTGGCGTTGTTTCGCCAGAACTCCATGAGTAAGTATTATACACTCCATCTAAACTTAAAGTAGTATTTCCTCCATCACAGAATTTTGTTTTTCCTAAAATAATAGGATTAAGGTTGTTTTTTATAGCAACACTTTTTGATATTGCTGCGGTACAACCGTCAGTACTTGTGACGGTTACACTGTAAATATTGGTATCATTTACTTGAATGGTATCTGTTGTTTTTCCATTTGACCAAAGGTATTTGTCGTATTTTTCAGTCAAGGCAAAAACAGCTTTTTCTCCAACACATATTGTATTTGGTGCTGAAATAATTGGTTTTGGTTTTGGATTGATAGTAATTTTTACGCTGCCTGTTACGAAACAACCTTCCAAATTGGTAACAGTTACTTTGTAATCACCTGTTTTGCCTACTTGAATAAACGGATTTTTCTCATTTGTGGACCACTCGTAAATAGCAGAACCTGCATTAGCTTTGAGTGTTATTTGATTTCCTTCACAAGCACTTGTGTCATTACTCATGACCAAAATTGGTTTTTTATTTAAAACAACTTTGATAGAATCCACGCCTGTACAAGCTCCGTTTGAAACGGTCACAATATAAGTTCCACCGTTTGAAACGGTTATTTTTGCAGTTTTTTCATTGTTAGACCATTTATACTTCCCAAAACCTGCCGAAGCAGTCAAATCAATACTTTCTCCTTCACAAAAATCTTTTTTACCAGTAATCGTAGGCTTCAAAGCGGCAACTTGCGAAATATTCGTAGCTGCTTTGCCTTGACAACCGTTAATGTCAGTAACTGACACGCTATATGTAGTAAATTGGTTGGCAAAAATACTTGGGTTGGTTGAATTATTTGACCAAGAATAAGTAGAATAAGTTTTATCTGTTTCCAGTTTGGTAGAATCTCCTACGCAAATTTGTATATTTCCGATAATTTTTGGTGTTGGCAAATCATTAATTTTCACTGTAATATTATCGGAATTGGTACAGCCCAAAGCGTCAGTTACAGTTACCGAATAAGTTGTTCCATTCGTATAAGTTGTACTTTGATTCAAACCATTATTGTTCCAAGCATAAGAGCTAAAAGATTTATCAGTTGTCAAAGTTCCTGTTGCTCCTTTGCAAATAGAGCTATCTCCTACAATTGTCACTGCTGGTTTTGGATTTTGCGAAACAACTATAGAGGCCGTACCACTACAAGTACCATTAGAAACAGTTACAAAATAGGTTCCTGCACTTAAAACCGTAACAGTCTGTGTCGTTGCATCATTTGCATTTGTACTCCAAAGATAATTTGAAAAACCAGTACCAGCATTCAACGTCGTTGATTTGCCTGGGCAAAAATTTGGTGTACCAGCAATTGTAATGGAAAGACTTGCGTTTTGCGTTATTGTTACTGTTTTTTCTCCTTTACAACCTTTATTGTCTGTTACCGTTACGGTATAATTTCCAACCATACTGGTGATAATACTTGGCGTTGTTGCATTATTTGACCAAATATAATTGCTATAACTTGGGTTTGTTGCATCTAAGGTTGTACTTGCACCAGGGCAAATAGAAGTTGAACCGCTAATGGTTGGTGTAGGATTGGGATTTTGTGTAATATTTTTTGTAAAAATAGCTGTGCAATTGTTGGCGTCTGTTACAGTTACACTATACGTTCCTGTTCCATTTGCTGCAAAAGAAGGACTTGTTCCTGTATTACCGCCACCTGACCATTGATAACTTGAAAAAGTAGGATTCGTAACCAATGTCAAAGTTGTACCTGCACAATACTCACTATTTCCCGAAATTGTACCTGTTGGAACAGGTAAATTATTCACAGTTGCTGTTGAAACATTGGTACAGTTATTTCCATTTGTTACAGTTAAAGTATAAGTTCCTCCTCCAACGCTAATAGAATTAGCAGATGTACCATTTGACCAAGCATACTGATTGAAGGAATTAGCTGAACTTAATGTTGTGGTAGCTCCGCCAGCACAAATATTTAAAACACCTGTAATGCTGTTGGCAACAACATCAGTGTTGATTGTTTTAGTCGCTGTTGTCTTACAGTTATTGCCATCTGTTACAGTAACAACGTATGTTCCAGCACCAACCGTAGGAGTCGAACCTAAAACAGTTGGTGGAGACCATTGATAACTTGTAAATGTTCCACCCGTAACTGTTAATGGTGTTATTGCATTTTGACAGACTGTTGCATTTCCATTGATGATTGGTGTCGTAGTAGGGAAATTGCTAACAGTTTTGGAGTCTGTCACCTTACAACCATTGTTATCGGTAGCTGTTACAGTATAAGGTCCGCCATTAACAGGTACAGAAATACTTGCTCCTGTCTGATTTAAATAATTCCAATTGTAAGAAAGGAATCCAGCTGAAGCTGTTAGCGTTGTTGTTGGCACACCAATGCAAAGCTGACTTGCGCCCGTAATAGTTACAGGAGTCACACTCACTTGTTTTACATCAATGGCTAATGTTCCTTTACAACCATTTGCATCTGTAACAGTAACGTTGTAAATGGCTGGAGTTGTTATCGTTGCTGTTGCTGTACTACTTATATTACTTGTCCATTGGTATGCGGAATAAGCCCCTGTGATGGTAATCACAGCTGGAGCTGTTCCACAAATCACGGGCGTTCCTGTATATGCAACACTTAAGGCTGGCGCAGGATCAATAGTTTTAGTTGTTACTGCGGTACAACCCTGGGCATTACTTACAGTTACGCTATAAATAGTTTGTGTATTTGCTCCTGTAATATTTAGCGTATTTCCAGAACCTATGCTCGCACCATTTCCAATTGCCCAGTTGTATGTGCTAAATCCTGCTGGTGAAACTGATAAAGTTGCTTGTCCTCCATCGCAAAGTTGGTTTAATCCACTGATGGTTGGCGTTGGTACTGGCGTTGCTAAAACATTAAATGTTTTTACGATAGAACAAGTTGTTGCAGTATTTGTCAAAGTTACACTGTAATTCCCTGGTTGTGAAACGGTTACACTATTTCCAGAACCTATTACACCTGCCGACCAATTGTATGTCCAAGCTGCATTGTTATCTACACTCAAAGTTACGTTACCAGTATAAGGCGGACCTCCGCAAATCGTTCCACTTTGATTTTGAGAAGAAACAGGGGCATTATTAACCGTAACGGTTGTCGTAACGGGTGTTCCACACGCACCTGTTGGTGTAAATGTAACCGTATAAGCACCTGCTGCTAAAGCTGTTGCAACAAAGTTTGTTCCTGAAACATTTGCTCCTGACCACGTTCCCGCAGGTGTAGGAATGGTGGTGATGAGTGGCGTTAAAGGCAGAGTTCCACCTTGACAAACCTGACCAGTATTTAGCGTTGCCCCAATACCATTTTGTACATTTACTGTCACTATTGCTGGCGCACTTGCACACGTAGGAGCAATCGTTAATGCTCCTGTAAGTGAATATGTATAAGTACCAGGTGTATTTATTGGAGTAGCTTGTATGGTGTAAGGTAGATTTCCTGGGCCAAAGTTTCCCGAAGAAGTAAAGCCGCCAGTTCCAGGTCCGCCAGTCCATGTATAAACAACAGGAAATGGGAGAAAAGGAGAAGTAGATGGCAATGGAAATGGCGCACCTGTATTTATACTTAATACAGTCAAATTAATTGGTAGCCCAGGGCAGACCGTTATTGGCGTTTGAAGATTAGGCGATGCAGGCACTATATAAGTAGTGATAATAAAATTATCTACCCAACTACAACCTCCCTGAGTAACAGTAACCGCATAATTGCTTATTTGTGATGTGTTTGGTGCATTTGGCGCTGGCGGAGTGGCTGTTGGTGTTGCACTTGTTGTTGAACTTAATCCAGCTCCCGACCATAAGTAAGTTGCTCCTGCCGAAGGTGGCGGCGTTCCAGTTACTGCTAAGGGTATTGTCAAACCACCACAAGCGGTAATGTCAGGGATTGGTGTAAAAGCAACTGAGTTCAAAGCAACTGTTGTTTGTGCAGTTATTGGTGTACAGCCTGCTGGAGTCGTAATACTTACCGTATATGTTCCACCTGGGCTTGGATTATGAGTTGTATTTTGAGTATTGGCAGTAAAACCATTTGGACCAGCCCAAGAAAAAGCAAGTGCTGGTGTTGGATTGATACCCGTAGGCGAAACTATTGAGTTTAAGTTCACCGACGTTCCCGCACAAATCGGGCCACTGTTTGTTGCATTTAAAGTAATATTTTGAACTAAAAAATCAATTTCGGCTTTAAAATCAAGTCCATTTGGAATAAAATCCATGATTTGTAAATCCACCTTGGAATTGTTATTCAAAAAACCTTCCCAAACAACTTGATTGACAACTGTTCCAAAGGTGTATTGAGGCGAGGTAAATTCTGGTGTACCATCGCCATTAACATCGACTTTTACAATAAGTTGGTCGTCATAAGATTTTACAAAAATTTTATAATAAGCACAAGGAAAACACGTTTTTTTTGCCCAAAGCGTAAAGCCATCATTCCCAACAGGGCAGCCGTTATAGCCAGTGGCAGAAGAAGGACTACCCGTCAAAGGATAGCCATCGTTTAATGTACTGAATCCAAAACTTCCAGAACCTATTTGTATTGGTGCTGGTGGTGAAGACGCCACAGGGTCATTTGGAGAAGTATAAAAACCTTTGAAATTAGTCAAATTGAAATTTGGACCATCTTCATAAACGGCTACATTCCAACCAGAGCAAGGGTAGTTGGGCGGTGTTGGTGGCGTACATGGTACTGGTGGAATTGGAAAACAATCACCAGCCAACTTTGTATTATAAGTAGCTACCGTTCCTCCTCCATAAGTGATATAGGCAGGTCCCGTGCTATAAGTAATTGAGGTAGAGCAAGGTCCTAAATTAAAACCTATCGTACCATCAGCATTTTTATAAAATCCCATTGCAGAGTTATAATTGCCAGAAATTACATAAATATTTTGTCCACAATAAGTATTTAAATTACTTGGAGCGGGTGTAATTGTTCCAATTCCTGTCGAAGATGGGAAACCCCAAACCGTTGCGCCAGGTGGAATAGTAGTAGATCCTGTAACAGCGATAAAAGGGTCGCAACCAGTAGCCCAATTATTTAATTGAGTCACTATATTGTTTGTTCCAGCCGTATTTCCTCCAAAGTTTGTAGAAGTAGAACCTCCATTAGACGTTGATGTTAAATTGATACTTGCTAATGACAATGAGGAAGAACCATTTTGAAAAATGAAATATTCTGTATAGCCTTGCGTTCCACAGGCATCAATCAAGACGTAATCCAAAACAGGATTATTTCCACCACAGTTTGTAGCTGTCCAAGTACCTTGTGCAACAATAATATTTTTTAGCAACAAGGTAAAAACCAATAAAGAGAGAATTTTTTTCATAGAAAAGAACAATTGTATTTTGTCACAAATGTACGAAAAAATAAAATTTGTAATTGTTATTTTTTTATTAAGTAAAATATAATTGTGCTTTTATTTTATTTAATAGATGAATTTTTAGTTGTTTTTTATTTTTATCTAAAAAAAGAAGATTTAAAAATATTATTTTTATTTTTTTCTTCTTGTAAATGCCATTAATAATCGTAATTTTGTTACAAAATAAATTTTTGACTATTTCTTATGCCAAGTTATTCTTTTCAGAGCGATTTCCAAACACAAACCGAAACCTTAGAAGTTTTTACTAAAAACATTCCAATGTTTATCGGTATTCCTGTTGAAACGACTTTACAGGAAAAAAGAGTTGCACTGACACCATCGTCGGTGGCAACTTTGGTTGCCAATGGTCATCGGGTAATGATTGAGAGTGGCGCAGGTGAGAAATCTAATTTTTCAGATAGGGATTACAGCGAAGCTGGTGGCGAGATTGCCTACAGCAAAGAGCAAGTTTTTAAATCCAATGTTTTGATTAAAGTTGCTCCACCGACCTTAGAGGAGATTGATTTGATGCACCCAGCACAAATCGTTATTTCTCCACTGCAACTTTCTACCATTTCTGCTGATTATATCAATAAGCTGAAAGCAAAGAAAGTCACAGCAATTGCAATGGAATATATGCGTGACCAAGCGGGAAGTTTTCCAATCGTGCGCATAATGTCTGAAATTGCTGGGATTAGTGCCATGCTTACCGCAGCAGAACTTTTGACGGATAAAAATGGTGGTGAAGGAGTTTTACTTGGAGGAATATCTGGTGTTGCGCCTGCCAAAGTTGTTATTTTAGGAGCTGGTGTAGTGGCTGAATTTGCGACCCGTGCAGCACTTGGTTTGGGCGCAGAAGTTCGCATTTTTGACAATAATATTTACAAGTTGATGCGTTTGCAAAAGCAAATTGGTCGTCAGCTTTATACCTCTTCGATTGACCCTTACACCTTGGAAAGAGAGCTTTTTACAGCTGATGTTGCGATTGGAGCGATTCATTCGCAATCAGGGCGGACACCAATGATTGTACAAGAAGAAATGGTTGCCAATATGAAAACAGGTTCTGTGATTATTGATGTAAGTATTGACCAAGGTGGTTGTTTTGCAACTTCAGAAGTGACTTCTCACGACAAACCAACCTTTATTAAACATGGTGTGATTCATTATGGCGTTCCAAATATTCCTTCGAGAACACCAAGAACAGCTTCCATGGCGATTAGTAATATTTTAACACCGATTTTATTAAAAACACAATTTACAGGAAGTATCGAAGATTTATTGTATTCGGATAGTGGTCTGCGACATGGTGTTTATACCTTCAAAGGTTTTATAACCAATGAATACATCGGACGACGTTTTAACCTTAAAGCAACGAATATTGAATTACTTTTGCCTTCGGCACTATAAACTTATCAATGAAAAAAAATAATGAGCAATCGCTTTCGAGTATCTTAAAATTCATGTTCCGAGATGAAGCTACAAGACAAATGTATTTTCAAACCAAAATCGAAGCAGCTTGGCAAAAACAAATGGGTACAACCGTTAATCGTTATACCGATGAACTGACATTGAGAAATGGGATTTTGTACATCAAGATAAGTTCTTCATCACTTAAACAAGAGTTGCTTTATGCAAAAGACAATATCATTGATTTTGCAAACAAAATTTGTGAAGAAGAACAAGTAAAACAGGTTGTGATTTTATAAAATAAAAAATAATTTCCTTTTTTTTCAAAAATTCTATATCTTCAGCGTACCTTTGCGTTCCAAAAGAGGAAAATGAATAGAACTAATTTTGATAAAGTATTTTTTGCTGAAAACGCACAAGGTTTTCAATCAAAATTGTTTTTTCTATTTTTAAAAAACCTATAAGGCGTATTGGCTTTATAGGTTTTTTTTAAGCCCAAAGCCCATCCTAAATCCTTCCCTGAGGGAAGGACTTTTAGCGTAGGATTCAAAATATACACAATGGACATTAGATATCAGGGTTTTCTTATAAAAATATTTTAGCTCATTTAATGGCGTTTTAATGCAACCGTTTACTAAAATTTAGTGAAGTTGGAAAAACATGAAAGAATTAAATTTTTATTTTTTAAATAAAATCAAAATATTAATCTTGTAATTTAGTTGTTATTTTTTTATAAGAAAACCCTGCATTAGATATTAAGATATTAAGATATTGCAAATATTTTACACAAATAGTAAAATACTAAAACCACTATCCGATGTGTATATAAAATGGGGTTAAAAAAAATAAAGTTAATCAAAAAAAAGAAAAGTTCCTTCTGACTCAAAAAGTCCTCTCCTCAGGAGAGGATTTAGGAGAGGCTGTTCGGAGAGGTCACATTATGCCAAAAGATACATCTATAAAATCCGTTCTCATTATCGGCTCAGGCCCGATAATCATTGGTCAGGCTTGTGAGTTTGACTATTCTGGTTCACAGGCTTCTCGCTCGTTACGTGAAGAAGGCATTGAAGTTACACTGATTAACTCCAATCCTGCCACGATTATGACCGACCCTGTTACTGCTGATCATGTTTATTTGATGCCACTAACAGTCGAAAGTTTGGAGTTCATCTTAAAAGAACGTCAAATTGATGCTGTTTTGCCTACAATGGGTGGTCAAACTGCCTTGAATTTGGCTATTGAAGCTGATAAGTTAGGTATTTGGAAACAGTACAATTGCCGAATGATTGGCGTGGATATTGAAGCAATTGAACGTGCCGAAAATCGTGAACTTTTCCGCCAATTGATGATAGAAATTGGTATGCAAGTTGCGCCATCTTACGTTGCCAACTCGTTTTTGGAAGGCAAAGAAGCGGCTCAAAAAATTGGCTATCCACTCGTAATTCGCCCTTCTTTTACCTTGGGCGGTTTTGGTGGTGGCTTTGTTCATAAGGCGGAAGAATTTGACGAATTGCTTCGTCGTGGTCTTGATGCCTCGCCTACACACGAAGTTTTGGTAGAAAAAGCCGTTTTAGGTTGGAAGGAATTTGAGTTGGAATTGTTGCGAGATAAAAATGACAATGTAGTTATTATTTGTACCGTCGAAAACCTCGACCCGATGGGTATTCATACAGGTGATAGCATTACGGTTGCTCCTGCCATGACACTTTCTGACACCGCTTATCAACAAATGCGTAGCGATGCCATCCGAATGATGAGAGCGATGGGTAATTTTTCTGGAGGTTGTAATGTTCAGTTTGCGCAAAATCCTGTAACAGAAGAATTGATAGCGGTGGAAATCAATCCTCGTGTTTCTCGTTCTTCGGCTTTAGCAAGTAAAGCAACAGGTTATCCGATAGCTAAAATCGCTGCAAAATTAGCGATTGGTTATCATTTAGATGAATTAAAAAATCAAATTACAGGCACAACTTCGGCTTATTTTGAACCAACGTTGGATTATGTAATTGTAAAAATGCCTCGTTGGAATTTTGAAAAATTCCCCAATGCGGATTATCGTTTGGGTTTGCAAATGAAATCTGTTGG
Source organism: Saprospiraceae bacterium (assembly GCA_043777755.1). Classification (GTDB taxonomy): domain Bacteria; phylum Bacteroidota; class Bacteroidia; order Chitinophagales; family Saprospiraceae; genus CANHEE01. The sequence goes on along the minus strand of JAYWHK010000290.1, from coordinate 17,058 downwards.
CGAAGTGATGGCAATTGGTCGCAACTTTTTGGAAGCCTTACAAAAGGCTTGTCAGTCACAAGAAAACAACCGCACAGGGCTTGGTGCAGACATGAAAGAATGGATTCGTACCGAAGATATTTTAAAACGTTTGGAAAGTGCAAGTGACGATAGAATTTATCGAGTAAAAGATGCTTTGCGCTTAGGAATCCCTTCAAAATCTGTCCAAAAAATGACAGGTATTGACCCTTGGTATTTGAAGCAAATCAAGTATTTGGTTACACTCGAAACACAATTGTTAAAATTTAATGTAGCGGAAGATATTCCAATTGATTTTTTCCGAGAACTCAAAAGAGTTGGTTATTCGGACAATCAGATTGCTTGGGTTTTGCGCATCAAAGAAATCGAAGTCACTCGTCAGCGCAAGAAATTGGGCATTCGTCGGGTGTTCAAAATGGTGGATACTTGTGCCGCAGAATTTGAAGCAAAAACGCCTTATTTTTATTCTACTTTTGACGGAGAAAACGAAAGTGTCGTTTCTGATAAGAAAAAAATCATTGTTTTGGGTTCTGGCCCAAACCGTATTGGACAGGGAATTGAGTTTGATTATTGTTGCGTACACGGACTTTTAGCGATAAAAGAAGCTGGTTATGAAGCAATTATGGTCAATTGTAATCCAGAAACAGTTTCTACTGATTTTGACATGGCGGACAAACTTTATTTTGAACCTGTTTATTGGGAACATTTGGAGGAAATCATTGACCACGAAAAACCTGAAGGAGTCATCGTACAATTGGGCGGTCAAACGGCACTCAAATTGGCGGAAAATTTGCACAAAAAAGGCATAAAAATCATAGGCACTGATTTTAAAAACATGGATTTGGCAGAAGACCGCAGTTCGTTTTCAGACCTTTTGAAGGAATTAGAAATCCCTTATCCTGATTACGGTGGCGCAGACGATGCAGACGAAGCGATTGCAGTTGCGGCAAAAGTAGGTTATCCTGTTTTGGTGCGTCCGTCTTATGTCTTGGGTGGTCAAAGAATGAAAATTGTTATCAACGATGCCGAATTGGAGCGTGCTGTTTTGGATATTTTCAAACACATGCCAGACAATAAAGTACTGATTGACCACTTTTTAGAGCGAGCAAAAGAAGCTGAAATAGATGCGATTTGCGATGGCGAAGATGTTCATATTATGGGTATCATGGAACACATCGAACCTGCGGGAATTCACTCAGGCGACAGTGCCGCTTTGTTGCCAACGTATAGTTTGAGCGAAGATGTCTTACAACAAATGAAAGAACACGCTCGAAAATTAGCTTTTGCCTTGAATATCAAAGGTTTAATCAATATTCAATTTGCAATAAAAAATGAAAAAGTATATGTGATAGAAGCCAATCCGAGAGCTTCTCGTACCACGCCTTTTATTGCAAAAGCCTATAAAATGCCTTATTTGAACATCGCAACGCACGTTATGTTGGGTAGTAAAAAACTCAGTGATTTCAAAATGGAAAATAAACTTGAAGGTTTTGCCATCAAAGTTCCTGTTTTTTCTTTCAACAAATTCCCTGGTGTGGACAAACGCCTTGGTCCAGAAATGAAATCCACGGGCGAAATGATTTATTTTATCAAAGATTTGAAAGATCCCTATTTCAGAGAATTGGAGAGCAATCGAAATCGGTATTTGTACCAGTAATTATTTTATAAAAAAGAAAAAAACGCTATTTCACAGAGATAATGGCGTTTTTTAATATCTTAGCACAAATAATAAATATATGTTTTAACAAATGGAAAAAGATTTTTTAAAAAAATTAGGATTGAAGCGAAACAATGCTGGAACAAGCACTGGTTTAGAGAGCATGACCTCTCGTAAATATATTCAATCTTTCTCACCAGTTGATGGTGAGTTTATAGGTAGCGTAAGCGTAACCACACGTGAGCAATACGAACAAGTAATCACAACTGCGGAAGCAGCCTTCAAAACATGGCGACAAGTTCCTGCACCAAAACGTGGCGAAATCGTCCGTCAATATGGCGAAGAACTCCGAAAATATAAAGATGCTCTTGGTCATTTGGTATCTTACGAAATGGGCAAAAGCCTTCAAGAAGGTTTGGGAGAAGTCCAAGAGATGATTGACATTTGCGATTTTGCAGTTGGTCTTTCTCGCCAATTGTATGGATTAACCATGCACTCAGAACGCCCTATTCACAGAATGTACGAGCAGTGGCATCCGCTGGGCATTTGTGGCATCGTTTCAGCCTTTAACTTTCCCGTAGCCGTTTGGTCTTGGAACGCAATGTTGGCACTTGTTTGTGGTGATGTTTGCGTTTGGAAAGGTTCTGAAAAAACACCGCTTTGTAGTGTAGCTTGTCAAAATATTTTGTATAAAGTATTGAAAAACAATGATTTACCCGAAGGTATTAGTTGTATTGTTACAGGTGATTATAAGGTAGGTGAATTGATGAGCAAAGACACTCGTATTCCTTTGATTTCGGCAACAGGAAGTACTCGAATGGGAAAAATCGTTTCGGCAACAGTAGCAGGGCGTTTGGGAAGAACCATCTTAGAATTGGGTGGAAACAATGCTATTATTATTACACCAAATGCTAATATGGACATTGTTTTGACGGGTGCTGTATTTGGTGCGGTTGGTACAGCTGGTCAGCGTTGTACATCAACTCGACGTTTGATTATCCATGAAAGTATTTACAATCAAGTAAAAGAAAAGTTAGTAAAAGGTTATAAGCAACTGCGAATCGGCAATCCATTAGACCAAAACAATCACGTAGGACCTCTTATTGACAAAGGCGCAGTAGAAATGTACTTGACCGCTATCGAAAAAGCAAAAGTGGAAGGTGCTAACTTCGTTGTAGAAAGTGGCGTTCTGGAAGGAGATGCTTACACAAGTGGTTGTTACGTTCAACCTTGTATTGCTGAAGCTGAAAATCATTTTGCGATTGTGCAGCATGAAACGTTTGCGCCAATTTTATATTTGATGAAATATTCTACTTTAGAAGAAGCCATTGCTATGCAAAATGGCGTTCCTCAAGGACTTTCCTCTGCAATTATGACGGATAGTTTGCGTGAAGCAGAACAGTTTTTGTCGGCTTCTGGTTCAGATTGTGGTATTGCCAATGTTAATATTGGTACAAGTGGTGCGGAAATAGGTGGTGCTTTTGGCGGTGAGAAAGAAACAGGTGGTGGTCGTGAAAGCGGTTCTGACGCTTGGAAAGCTTATATGCGTCGCCAAACAAATACGATTAATTACAGTACACAACTTCCTTTGGCACAAGGAATTAAGTTTGATTTATAAGTAAAAAATATTATAACATGATGTGTTAAGTTTTCAATTAGCAGGACTTTTATATTTTAAATTTAACCTTTTACATTTTACATTTCAATAAAATGTTTCAACATACAATTTCTTCTTTCGGGCGTTTTGAGCGTCATACTTTTTTTAATAAAAAAACAAATAGCGGTTTTTCCATCGTTCCAGAATATGGTGCGGTATTAATGGATACTATTTTTAATGGAAAAAATGTATTGGACGGTTTCGCAACGCCCGAAGAATTGGAAAAGCAAAAATGGGGTAAAAGCATTGTACTTTATCCTTTTCCGAATCGTATGCACGATGGCGCATATACGCATGAAGGCAAAACCTATCATTTTCCAATTGACAACGCTGCAACAAACAATGCTATTCATGGTTTTGGCAAAAAAATGCCACATGACATAAATGCAATGATTTTGGCAGACGATTACGTTTCGGTAACTTGTGTAAATGATTACGATGGGCATTTGCCTTACTATCCGTTTTCTTGTCGTTTTGAGATTACGTTCACTTTTTCAACTGAAAAAGGTATGGAAATTGAGATGAATTTTAAAAATACGGGAACATCGTCAGTTCCAGCAGGGATTGGTTGGCATCCGTATTTTAGCCTTTCCGAACATATTGAGGTCGTTTCGATGCAATTTGGAGCATTAGAACTCATTGATATTGATGAACGTATGTTGCCTACTGGAAAAAAAATACCTTTTGAAAAATTTAAAAATTTAGAAAAAATTGGCGAAACAAACCTTGACAATGGTTTTAAAATTTTGGACGAAACAAAAAATTACGAAGTGGTTTTGGCAACAGAAGAAGGAAAATTGACGTATTGGCAAGAAACAGGCGAGCGAAAATATAATTTTATTCAAATTTTTACTCCACCGCACCGTAATTGTATTGCATTAGAACCAATGACTTCCAATATTGATGCTTTTAACAATAAAGATGGTTTGGCGATTTTGGAAGCAGGTGAAAATTTGGGCGGAAAATTTGGGTATAACTATTTATAATGATAAAAAATTTAAAAACTATAGAAATAACTGCAAAGATAGCCATTGCGCTATGCTTTGTAGTTTTTTTATATTGGCAAATCTTCCATCAGAGAAACAGTGCCGAACTTTGGGCAGCTTACCAAAAGCAAATCCAAAACAGCAATCCTTTATGGTTGGCAATAACTGTCTTTTTGATGCCAATGAACTGGTTGTTAGAAGCACTCAAATGGCGAAAATTAGCACAGGCATTTGAAAATTATAGTGTTTGGTATGCGTTTAGGGCAGTTTTAGCAGGTATTACGATAGGTGTTTTTACGCCAAATCGTATTGGAGAGTATGGCGGACGTTTGCTTTTTACGACAAAAGACAAAACCGTAGAAACAATCATCTCGACTTTACTTGGTAGTTTTAGTCAAATTTTAGCAACTTTATTTTTTGGGCTGTTGGGTTTTTATGTTTTTTTAACTACTTTTTTTCAACATTTGCAAAGCTATTTTAACCTACTTGCAATTCCTTGTTTTTTAGGTTTTTCAATTTTGATATTCTTTTTTTATAAAACAGATTTTTTACTGACAATTTTAAAAAAAATCTATTATTACGCTGAAAAAAGAATATCAAATGATTTTTTAGAAATAAAAATTGTTGAAAAAACGCTCACACTTGTTAAAAACTGGTTAAAACACGTTAAATTTTTACAAAATTACAGCTATTGGCAACTCAGTATGGCACTTTTAATGGCGAGTTTGCGTTATAGTGTTTATACTTTGCAATATTATTGTATGCTACAATTCATGGGAATTGACCTCAGTATATGGCTTAGTACAGCGTGCATAACTACTATATTTCTACTCCAAACGAGCCTGCCATTGCCTCCCGTGACAGGCTTGTTTGCACGCGGCGGAACAGCCGTTTGGGTATGGAGTTTTTCAACAGCCAACGAAATAGCCATTTTGACAACAACTTTTAGTCTTTGGCTGCTGAATGTTATTTTGCCCGCTTTGATAGGATTATTTTTTATTTTGAAAAAAAATTATTTCCCAAACGAGTAAGCACTTCGACTGAAATAATTGATATTTTAAAATAGAATAAACTGTTGTAAATCAGCAAATTAAAAGACTTATGACTAACGGCTTATTGACTTGCGACTACTTAATTATGAAAAAACCAGTGCTATTTTCTTCAAAAAAAACCTATTCCATTGTTTCTCTTTTGGTAATATGTTTTCTTTTCTTTTCTTTTTCTTCTATAAAAAAAATTGAGCGTAACGAGCCGCCACGTTCTTGTTTTATTGAAAATACTACTTTTCAACATGGCGAAGAAATGACTTACAAGTTGTATTACAACATCAATTTTGTTTGGGTAGCAGCTGGCGAAGTGACGTTTTCCGTAGAAGATTTGGGAAATCAATGGCATTTGAAAGCGGTTGGAAAAACTTATCCGTCTTACGAATGGTTTTTCAAAGTAAATGACCGTTACGATACCTATTTGGATAAAAGTAGCCTTTTGCCAATTGTTTCAATCCGAAGCATTGCTGAAGGAAAATATAAACTTTATGATAAAGTCGTTTTTGACCAAAGCAACCACAAAGCAGACTCGTACAGAGGCAATTATGAAAAAGATGCTAAGAAAAAAGAGATTTCTTTGAGTAATTGTATGCACGATTTGGTTTCGACGATTTATTATTGCCGTAACTTGGACTTTGAAAGCAAAGAAAAAAACTCAACATTTCCACTACGCTTTATTTTAGATGAAAAAGAATATCCCATCAATGTAAAATACAAAGGCAAATTCGCAAGAATTCCTTTGAGAGATATGGGGAGTTACAATACCATAAAATTCTCGCCGCAAGTAATTGATGGGCGTGTTTTTAAGTCGGGTTCGGAGCTGAATGTTTGGGCTTCTGACGATAAAAACAAAATTCCTTTGATGATAGAATCGCCACTTTCAGTAGGTTCTGTCAAAGTTGTTTTGAAATCCTATAAAGGCTTACGTTATCCTTTTGAAGCAAAGGTAAATTGAGTTTTTTGGGAAAAAGGTAAAAAAAGGAAAGCGAATATTAGGTTTATAACCTGATATTCGCTTTCCTTTGTAACTTTTACCACTTTTGCAGTTTTTTACCACGGAGAAACGGAGAACACAAAGTTTGACAAAAAAATTAGCCGAAGGCTAATTTTTTTGCCTCCGTGACCTCTGTTTCTCCGTGGTAAAAATAAAAAATCTTCGATTTTTTTCGACGCTAAACAGTTACTTTCCTTTTTTAATTAATTGCCTATCGAATCTAAGCACAATTTTCAATGAGTGTTAATAACTCCTCTAATTCCTTTTCCGTCGTTAGCGGATTCATCAATGAAACACGCAAATAATAATTCCCTTTCAAAACCGTAGAAACCAAGTAAAAACGACCATTTTCTAAAAGATTTTGGCGTATTTGTTGGTTTAAAACGTTCAAATCATTTTCACTTTTGGCTATAAAACGAAAACAAACAATATTGGTTTTTGGCTCATGAGCAAGTTCAAAGTTTGGATTTTGACGAATCATTGTTGCAAAGGTTGCGCCCAAATCATAAAGATAATCCACTGCATCAGTGAAAATTTCCTCGCCATGCGTGCGCAAAACACTATACACCCGACTGACCATTGTTGGTTTTGTACATTCAAAAGTACGCTTGCCCGAATTGTACCAATCTTCGTCCGCTTCAGCAAAAAGATAACTTGCTTTTTGAGCAAAAGTCTGATAACTATCTTTTGGCTTTTTGTAAAAAACACCAGTTGTCAGCGACGGAATCAAGAGCATTTTATGAAAATCTGCAATGACAGAATCTGTCCGATTGATTCCTTTTACCAAATACTTGTATTTTTCAGAAAGCACCACGACACCACCGTGCGCACCGTCTGCATGAAACCAAATATTGTGTTTTTCAGCGAAATCAGCGATTTTTTCCAAATCGTCATAACTGCCCGTTGAGGTTGTACACGCACTGCCGACTATTGCAAAAACGTGAAGACCATCTGCTTTTGCTTTTGCCAAAAGGTCTTCCAATACTTCGGTTTTCATACAAAAATTAACATCAGTTGGCACTTTTATAACGCCAGCATCACCCAATCCCATGACTTTTGCAGCCCTATCTACACAATAATGCGCTTGCTCAGATACCATAACCGCCAAACGACTTTTTGTACCTTCTTTCCAAACATCTTCGGGAGCTTTGACAGCTCTTGCGGTGAGCAAAGCCGTCAAATTTGCCAAAGTTCCACCTGAGGTGATGATGCCATAACTCTCCTCTTCGTAACCCAAATGCTTTGAGAACCAATTGGTTACGATGCGTTCTTGTGCATTGACGCTCATGCCCATTTCGTGAATTGCGCCACTATTGTTAAGCAACGCATCAACAAGAGCCGACAAAACAGCCGTCGGTAAAGTTGCTGTTACTTGATGCCCAACATAGCGAGGCGAGTGAATATGCACAACATTTTCAATTTGTTTTTTGAAGAAATCCAATAAATCAGGATTTGTAGGATTGTTAAAGTCTTTTTGCCAAAAATCCAATGCTTCATCAGGTGTGTGATAAGGAATTGCTTTTATAATAGATTGGCTATCAGTGATTTGCTGTAAGTAATCAGCCAAAAGGTCAATCGTTTCGTAGCCTTTCTTGCGAAAGTCCTCGCTATCATAGAGTACTCTAAAATTTGTCATTTTTGTTTTTTTTTCACAAAGGTAATATTTATTGATAATTAAAACACGAATTTTTTAAGACAATAGACTCCTTAAAAGTTACATTTTTACACTCCCTAATTTTAATTTAGACCATTTCGGCAACATATTTATGTAAAAAAACGTTTTTTAATAAAAAAATTTTTATATTTGTATAAAAAATATTGAAATTCTAACCATGAAAAAAAAATTTCTACTCGTCTATATACTCACGCACTCTTTTTTTTATTTGTTTGCACAACAAGTAACGACTACTTTTGGCAAAAATCGAGTGCAATTCAACCAAGATTTTAAAGAATGGTTGCAATATGAAAGTCCTAATTTCGTAGCATATTGGTATGGAACAGCCCGTAATGTTGGTCAAACAGCCATTCAATTTGCTGAATATGACAACAACGAAATCCAAAATATGCTCGAACACCACATCAGCGATAAAATCGAAATTATAGCATATACAGACCTTACTGATGTGAAGCAAAGTAATATTGGCGAGGACGATGTTTTTTCCATCAACGGTTCTGAAAGCCCAATGGCTGGCTTGGACAATGCAACAGGGCATAGAACAAAACCCTTAGACGGTGCAGTAAATACGATGAATGGCAAAGTAATAGGCAATAAAATTTTTGTTTATTTTGATGGAAATCATCAGCATTTGCGCCGTCAAATCAGAGAAGGCATTGCCACGATTTACTTGAATTCAATGTTATATGGTTCTAATTTACAAGAAGTTGTTCAAAATGCGATTGCCTATGGTTTGCCAGAATGGTACAGACAAGGTTTGGTTTCGTATGTCGCAAATCCTTGGGATACTCATTTGGACAATAATTTGAAAGACCTTGTTTTAGCTCCAAAATTTGAAGGTTTTGCTCGTTTTTCAAAAAAAAATCCTATCTTAGCAGGGCATTCTTTTTGGTATTTTATTAGCCAAACTTATGGAAAACAAACACTTTCTAATTTACTCTATCTTACACGAATTAATCGAAATATAGAGAGTGGTTTTCAGTATATTTTAGGAGGAAGTAGCGTCAAAATTTTTGACAGTTGGAATTCTTTTTTCAAAGAAAGATATACCAATGATATGTTGGGTAAAGAGGATTTTAAAAATCCTATTACCTTGAAATTTAAAGGCAAAATACCAATTCAATCCGTCAAATTAAGTCCTGATGGAAAACAAATCGTTTATGTAATGAATGAAGTTGGTCGTTGTAAAGTTTTTTTACAAGATGTTGCAACAGGAAAAAGAGTGAAAATATTAAAAACAGGCTTTTATAACAATAGCCAAACAACGGATTACGATTATCCGATTGTTGCGTGGAAGCCAAACGGCTATGAGTTAAGTATTGTCTATGAAAAAAAGGATAAAATTCAACTTTTTACGTATGATACCAAGTTGAAAAAGTCAAGTGCAGAACCTTTGCTCAATGAGTTTCAACGTGTGTACAGTGCGGATTATTTAAGCAATAGCGAATTGGCGTTGTCCGCTACGACAAATGGATTTTCTGATATTTTTATTTATAAAACAATAGGGCGAAATTACGAGCGCATCACCAATGATTTTTACGATGACTTAGATGTTAGTGTCAGTCGATTGGGCAATCAAAAGGGATTGCTTTGGGCATCGAATCGTCCAGATTCTCTATTGGTTGGAAATAAGATAGATACGATTTTTCCGTTAGGTAATTTTGATATTTTTTATTTTAATACTGAAAAAAGAACTAAAAATCCAATTCAAGTCAGTTACACAGCAGATATAAATGAGCGAAATCCGATTGGTTTGGATAGTACTTATTTTGCGTATTTGAGCGAAAGTAACGGTATTATCAATCGAGATATTGCTTATTTAGACACTGTTTTTGACCATAATCGAACAACGCTTTTGTACAAAGATGGCGCACGTCAAGTATTAGAAAAAGATTATTTTTTGACAGAAAATGACAAAAATACAATAGATAGTATTTGGAAAAAGCCTATTTATCGGACGGTTGCTTATGCACATTCGCAAAGCAATTACAAAAAAAATATAGTTCAGCAACACGTTGCCTTCAAGAGTGGTACAGTTGCAGAATTATTTTTTAATACAAAAAAATTCAATGTTGCAGTACATGAAATTGATAAAAAAACACCACAAGCAAGATTGAATAGTGTTTTTCGCCAGTTGCAATTGATTAAACAAAAGCCCAATTCACCTTTGTCAAAATATGGAAATACAATAGAGCAAAGTATTCGAGACAGCATCAAAACTTTGGCAAAAATAGACAGTAGCGACCAAAAAGAATTTGACGATTATTTTCAAAGTTCTTTTCCGAATAGCAATAAGAAAGGAAAAGATTTAGCGCAAGTACCTGCGGTTATTACCAATTCTGAAAATAATTTTTTAAAAAATAAAATAATTTTGACCGATACAAAAGAAGTAAAACATGATATTCATGAATTTAAAGGAACGAGAGTTGTGCCTTATCGTTTGAAATTCCGAACAGACGATGCCAATTTATTAAAGTTTGACAACAAACCAATCGTCAATTCAAGCGAGATTTTCACAGGAGGATTCAGTACGCCACCAATGGGATTATTGTCAAATATGGTTTTTAAAGACCTTTTGGAAGACCATAAATTGGAAGTTGGCGCACGCTTTTCATTGTTCATTGGTGGAAGATTTAACGCCTTTAACAATACAAATAGCACAATTGTTAGCAGTCCGACCAACCCAACAAGTCAGCTCAACACAAGTTACAATTCACGAGAATATTACATGACTTATTGGTCAAAAAAGAAAAGAATTGATAAAAAATATACGTATTATCACCGTGTGAACAAGTACAGCGACTCGTATTTTAGCGATGTTCGTCGTTCTGAGTTGGTTTCAGACATTGCTGAAGCGGAGTTTAAAATTCCCATTGATATTTATGCTGGTTTGCGCTTGACTTCTACACTCCGATTGGATAAATTGGTGTATTTGGGTACGGATTCTACAACACTTTTTGCGCCCGCACGAAATGAACAGCGTGTAGGATTAAAAGCCGAATATGTTTTTGACAATGCTTTGCAAATTGGTACAAATCTTTGGTCAGGTTCTCGATTCAAGGTATTTAGCGAAATGATGAAAGGTTTTAAAATTCAATTGGAAGGAGAAAATTCATTTAATTTAAAAAATGGATTTTTAGGCATAGTTGGTTTTGATGCAAGACATTATCAGCGTTTGGATAGGAAATCTATTTTGGCACTTCGCATGGTTGGAGCAACCTCTTTTGGTGCAGAAAAAATGCTTTATGTATTGGGCGGAATGGAAGGCGCATTGCGTTTGCCTTCTTCTGGCGCATTGAGTTTGCCAGAAGGGAATTTTGCTTTTGTAGTGCCAGCGAACCAAATGCGAGGCTTCGGTCAGAATATTCGTAACGGAAACTCTATGTTGTTGTTCAATGCGGAACTTCGTGTTCCTGTGACACAATATGTTTTCACCAATGCAAGGTCTTCTTGGATGAGAAACCTTCAATTTATTGGCTTTTTTGATGCGGGAACGGCATGGCATGGCAAAAAACTATTTAGCAATGACAATCCTTTGAACACTGTTTATATTCCTGATAATCCGAATAGTCCTATTAAATTAAAAGTCAATTATTTCCGTGACCCAATTGTTGCAGGTTATGGCGTTGGTGTTCGGACGATGCTTATGGGCTATTACATCAAGTTTGATTATGCTTACGGAATCGAAACAAGAACAGTGCAAAAACCTGTCAAGTATTTTTCAATCGGTACGGATTTTTAATAATAAATTATTTTTTTACTTTTTTAAAATATACAATGAGCAAAATCAGCGTTCTGTTTTTTTTTATTTTCTTCGCCCAATGGACGAATCTTGCTGCACAAGCAACATTGACGGGCAACATTAGCAATAGTTCTGGGCTTTCGATTACCTACATTTCGCCAGTACATGGGAGTTTTTTTTTGAGTGGTTACACGGAGGCTAAACCTGATGCCAAAGGTGATTTCTCCATAGGACTCAATGTGGATACTACTGCAATGATTCCTTTTTACTGCAATAAAAGTTTTTGGCGAATGATTGTGTCACCGAATGACAAAGACAGCGTTTTTATTGATGCCAATAATCCAAACGATGTTCAATTTTTTGGAAAAAATGCTGGTGTAAATCGCTTTTTTAATACCTTAAAAAGAGAAAAGTATTTTTCAGGTTACTTAGATACGCCAACGGAACGTAGCTTTTTAGACGATTTTTCGGGTACTGCGATTGAACCTAAAATTAGTAAAATGCGAGATGCTGAGTTGGAATTACTCCGTGTTTTTTTAGGTCAAAATAAAATAGACGATGTTTATCAAAAAATGATGGTAAATGACATTCGTTATTATTACGCTTCACTGTTTAATGCGCTGACAATCAATACTTATCGAGAGAATTTAAAGACAAAAAGCAATATTTTTGATGCTTCTTGGGCTGCGGTTTGGGATAAAACAATTGCAGCTGAAAAAATCAGTAACGATGATGCTTTGAGTAGTTATTGGTATCACGATTTTGCAGACAAATACATTGATTGGTACAGAGCTTCTTTCAAAAAAGACATTGATGTGACTCGTTTAGATGTACAAAAAGGAGAAAATATTTTTGAAGTAGAGCAATTGATTCGTACTCATTTTAAGGGGAAAGCCTTAGAAGCAATATTGGCGGATATGATTCTTGACGAAGCCTTACAAGAGCAATATCAGCCATCGTTGATTTCAATTTTTACCCGTTTTAACAATGATTTTCCTAACAGTCCATACAATCGTTATTTGATGCCTGTTATTCGTCCGATTGCAGACAAATATGATGCAAAATTAGAAGATTTGGCACAATTGGAAGATATTTATTTGATTGATAATCCAGAAACAATCGCTACTTTTGACCATTTGATGTCTATGTTTAAGGGCAAAGCTGTTTTTATTGACCTTTGGGCGACATGGTGTGCGCCTTGCAAAGACGAATTTAAGTACAAAGGTGCTTTAGAAAAATTTTGTAAAGGAAAAGATATTGAAAAAGTATATATCTCCATTGACAAAAATGATAAGGATAAAAGTTGGCAAGATGCTGTGAGTTTTTACGAATTGGGCGGACACCACATTCGAGCAAGTTTTGATTTGATAAAAGACATTCGTCGTCGATTCGCAAATGACAATGAAGGCGGAATTAGTATTCCTCGTTATATTATTGTGAATAAAGAAGGCAAAATAACGGAAGAAAATGCAAAACGTCCAAGCGAAAAGGAAGAATTGTATAAGCAATTAGAAGAAGCGTTGAAATAAATTATTTTGTGTCTGGTAGCACGAACATTGGTTTGTGCTACCAGACACAAAATATGTACAAACTATTTTCAATGCGAATATTGGGTTAGATAATCAATGACAATAAAAAAATTATACGTTGGAAAAAATATTTCTTATCCAACTTTTTACATTTAATCTGTAAGGCTATTTCAGGACAAGTCAATGTATTGAATGGATATTCTCAGTATTCTTATTTTTGCTAAAAACTAAAAAGCCACGACTTTGGAAAAGTCGTGGCTTTTTAGTTTTACATTGTAGCTTTTTCAAACATTTTTTCCTTAAAAAAGGCTTTTGATAATAGCCTCCTCTGTAATTCCTTCCGCTTCTGCCTTATAGTTGCGCACAATACGGTGGCGCAATACCAAAGTCGCAATCGCTTGCACGTCTTCAATGTCAGGAGAATACTTGCCATTTACGGCAGCGTGACACTTTGCGCCCAACACTAAATACTGCGAAGCACGTGGCCCTGCGCCCCAAGAGATATAGTCATTGACCATTTTTGTAGCACGAGGTGTATTTGGTCTTGTTTTGGTGGTTAAACCAACGGCATATTCCAAAACATTGTCAGCAATCGGAATTTTACGAATTAATTCTTGAAAACCCAAGATTTGTTCCGCTGTAACGATGTGTTGCAAAGTCACTTTTTTATTAGAAGTTGTATTTTTTACAACCATAATTTCTTCTTCATAACTTGGGTAATCCAAAGGAATGTTGAACATAAAACGGTCTAATTGTGCTTCTGGCAAAGGATAAGTACCTTCTTGTTCAATTGGGTTTTGTGTTGCCAATACAAAAAATGGTTGCGGTAGAATGTGGCGTACACCACTTACTGTCACAGAACGTTCTTGCATTGCTTCGAGCAGAGCCGCTTGAGTTTTTGGTGGAGTACGGTTGATTTCATCTGCCAAAACGATGTTGGCAAACAAAGGTCCTTTGTTAAATTTAAAATTCCTTGTTTCGTCTAAAAGTTCAGAACCTGTAATGTCCGAAGGCATCAAATCGGGTGTGAACTGAATTCGCTTAAAATCCAAATCCAACACTTGAGCAATTGTGCTGACCAAGAGCGTCTTCGCCAAACCTGGTACACCAACCAAAAGGCTGTGACCATTGCTAAACAAAGAAATAATAACTGCTTTCACCACATCGTCTTGACCAACGATGACTTTACCAATTTCGGCTGAAAGGTCTTTATAGGCAGCCGAGAGCGCATCAACGGCTTTAACATCAGAAGAGTACTGTGACATATATTTAAAAAGTTTCTTTTTTTATTAATATAATTAAAACGCAAAAATCATAAAATTGTTACGAGCCGTTAAACATAAAGCAGCATTTTATATATTTTAAACGTTTTATTTGGTACATTCGGTAGAGTTTTGTATATTTGATTAAGTTTTTGACGCAGGCTAATTTTTTCTATTCCTTATTAAAAATTATTTTGTCAAAACGCTATGAAAATACCAATAAAAAACTTACTCTTTTTACACAAAAATGAATGTAATAGCCTATTTACCCTACGAAGAAGCAGATTTGGTGTCATCTTGTATCCGACAGGAACGCTGGGCGCAGAAAAAATTGTACGAAGACCACTACAGTTTTATGATGTCAATATGCTTGCGCTATACGGCTAATGAAAACGATGCTTTGGATTTGATGCACGAAGGTTTTATCAAAGTCTTTACCAATATCCACAAATACCAGCCCGAAACATCGTTGAGTGCTTGGATGCGCCGAATAATGATTAATAATTGCATTGATTATTATCGAAAAATGTCAAGAAGGCGAACAGAAGACCTCGACGAAGCCTTCAAAATAGAAGCGACTGATGCTGATGCAATTAGTCAATTCAGCGAAAAAGAAATTCTGGCAGCGATACAAAAATTATCACCAACGTATCGTACTGTTTTTAACCTTTACGTTTTGGAAGGCTTTTCGCATAAAGAAATTGGCGACCAATTGGGAATCACTGAAAGTACTTCGAGGTCGAATCTTGTAAAAGCAAGAGTCAAACTACGGAATTTTCTTGCAGGAGAAGAAAACAACGATTAATAAAAATGCTATCTAAACTTTATAAGTAGTAATGTCTAAATAAGCACAGTTGTAAAATTTCATAATCTATTGATAATCAACAGACTAATGACTTTAAGACTTGTGGCTTATTTACTTATGACTACTCATTTTATAAATAAAAAAATGAACCAAAATAATTTTGACGAACAGGTTCGCAAAGCAGTAGAAAATATCAGCTCAGACTATCAGCCAAATTCTTGGGATTTGCTGGAGCAGCGACTCAACGAGGCGTTGCCTCCGCAAGCGGATAGTTTTGTAAATAATAGTGCAGAAGATGAATTTGACAATATTATAAGACAAAAAATTGGAAATAAAACGCCTCAATACCGCCCAAATCATTGGGTAATCATGTCGAGTCTGTTGGACGAATATCAAAGTGTTGGTGCTTGGTTGCGTCGCAATCGTGTACTTGAGATTGGACTTACAGCGTTATTTTTATTTACATTTGTCAATGTCTTTTATATTCCCAATCAATTAAACAACGGATTTTTTGTAAAAAATGAAAAAAACACAAATCAAAAAGATGTAAATCAGCCTTTTATAGCAAAACAAGAAGCTCCTCTTAATAGTAATTTGGAAAACTCGGAAAAAAGTAGTGGTGTTTTCAATTTTTTTAATGCTAATTTTTCAGATAAAAGTCTTGGAAGTTCTCAGCAAATAAAATTGCCAATACAGATTTTTTCAGAAAAAAATAACATTGCTATAAAAAATGAAGTTGAAACCAACAACAAAATAATTGTAAAAAATAAGGAAGCGTCTATTCCTACATTACCACAAAAAGAGAAAACAATTGCACTGGAAAATTTGCCAATATTGTCTTTGAAAAATATCGAAACGGATAAAAACACCTTGGCTTTTATTCAAAAAACAACTAAAAAAACAAAAAAGTGGCAACCTTACTTTGGTGTTTTTGCAATGGCGAATATCAATCAGGTTAAAACGCCAGATGCTTACTTCTTTGGTTCTTACATTCCAGAATTTTTGCAATACAGATACGGACAAGGCTTAGGCTTTACACTCGGCACTAACCGAGGAAGGTACAGCTTTGAAACGGGTTTATTTTTTGACAAAAAAATCTATGCGCCCGCTGATGTTCGCCTTGAAAAAAATTCAAATATTAGTGCAAATGCGCATGTAGAAGAGTTAGAAGACATCAAAATAAATAGTGTTCAGATTCCTATTCAGTTCAGTTTCGATGTAGTAAAACGCAAAAGATGGAGTGCATTTGCTTTACTTGGTGCGACTACACACATCGTTATGCAAGCAAAATATGACAAAAGTCGTAGTTTTGTTGGCTACGCATTTCGTCCTATTCCGACGATAGAGCCAGAACTTGAGATTGCCAAACCTAAATACGATGATGGACTTTTGGCAGCTCGTACTTTTAGCGGCAATACCTACGGTTCTGTTAATGCTGGTTTGGGTGCAACATACAAAATTACGCATAGATGGTCAATGTTGGGACAAGCAAAGTACCAATATTTTTTGCCTTTGGACGGAATTGGCCCTAACAGCGACAAAATCAATACCTACTCTTTTTGGCTCGGTTTGCGAAAGGCTTTTTAAAGTAAGCGGGCGTTCAAAATTAATTAGTATTATTTTGTCGTTGAGAAAAAAGTTATAAATAACTGACTATAAGGAAGTTATTTATGATTTTTTGAGCAAT
>JAYWHK010000289.1:0-18766 GCA_043777755.1 Saprospiraceae bacterium | reverse complement strand
CGTCAGAGACGACCAAACAGAATAGCTCGATTACAAATCGAGCCAAGCGAGCTGCGGTAGTTTTGTGTTTTATTGAAGACAGACTTAGAGCCAGCGGGTTTTGAATGGCAATATAAAAAAAATCTTGATGGAAGTTTTTTACTAAAAAAAAACATAGTTCATTATAAACCTAAATAGTAATGATAGATAAAATAAATAGTATTTTTGATAAAATGAATAATCTTCATGGTCAAGATGAATATTTCTATGACTTATACTCAACTGAAGCAATAAATTTATTAGTAAAAAACAAAATTGCAACTATTGGCTACATAGATGCGGTTGAGAATGAACAGTATTTATCCTATATTCGTTCATATTTACTTGATATTTATAATAAGTTTCCATATCCAGAAATAGTTCAATGTTTTGAAAGGGTAGTAAACCGTTTTTCTTCTACAAGTGTACATTCAAAATGGTTTGCTGAATCACTCGAAGAACTTAAAACAATAATTTTTGATAGGGAAGTAGATAGAAAAATTGAGCTTTATTATGAAGATCTTATGACCATTTTTAGAAATAGTAGCGAAGCGGAGCGTTATAATATTATTGTCAATACCACGGAGAACGGTGATATTCAATGTTATTTAAATTTAAGCTATGATTATGATAATGACTGTATTTATCCTGAGTATGATTTTGCTTTATGTGGAGAAGCATTTATATATTTAGTGCATAAATATCCTGATGCTTATTTTTCTAATGATAGAAATAATTTAATAGACATCATTAATTTAATTGACAAAAGCAATTGTAAGGAGTTTTTCCATATAAGAGATGAGTCTTTGCAATTAATGAGAAACAGTACAGACACAGGGATTATTTCTTATGTCAATTCTACTAAACAAGAAGAATATTTTAAATTAATGGGAATTTTCAGTGTAGATTCTTTCAATGCTATTATACCAAGAAGTAAGGAGGTAAAAGAAGCACTTGCTAAGTTAATAGAGCGATGTGAAGGCTCGTTTTTACAGTATTATTTTAGGCAGTTTGTTGATAAGTTGTAACCGCTGGCGCATAGTGTGTCAAAGTTGAAAAACAAAAACCAATTTACTCGCTGGATTGGATTTTTAACCCAATTCTTCTGTATGAATGTTTTTAACATAGCGAAGCAGTACGACTCTATACCAAAGATTCGAGCAGCTAACGCTTTCCTGTACCGCAACAGGCGGTAGCACAAACGACTAAATAGAATAGCTCAATTAGGTCTGAAGGAGACCTTTGTGACAAATCCAAGCAAGCGAGCTGCGGTAGTTATATGTTTTTTTGAGTTAAAAACACCTGTGCCGATAGCATCACGTAGAGAAAAGGCACGCCTTTTCTCGCACTACGCAAGGTACATGAAACATGAGAAAAGGCGTGCCTTTTCTCTACGGGTGCGCCGCTGTGGTGTGTAGTTTGTTTTTTGAAAAAAAATCTTATATTTTTTTGAAAGATTCAGTATGCTTGCGCATCGTCAGAGACGACCAAACAGGATAGTTCGATTATGACCGAAGGCATCACTTTGTGACAAATTCTATCTAACAGCTTGCATTTTACTGGAAATCAGTTAGTTAAAAGTGAGTTCCTCGGTTTAATGCCCATTTTTTTTAATCTTCCTCTGGACAAATTTGACAGCTTGTTCTTTAATTTTTTTAGCATAAGAATCATCAGTTTCATATTTAAATGCTTCTTTTTTTGAGAGCATATTCCAACCGCTGTGTTTCTATTTCAAGAAACACAGCGGTTTTTTCATTCCAATCCAAACATTATCTTCATAGCTACGTACACAATTGTCCCGCAGAATATTTTTTTGCTGCGCATAGAAAGCCTTGTATTTCTAAATCCATAAAGTTTTAATAAGCATTTTTACGCTTAAAAGAATTTCTTTTTCGATAAAAATAAAGCAAATTAATTATTTAGATATTTTCTAAATAATTAATTTTTCTAAATATTATTTGAAAAAACAACAAGGTATTTTAACTTTGCACCGTAATTGAAAAAATGACATACGATTGACATTTTCAATGCAATTTCAGTACAGTATTTTAATAGAGTGCTTATTACAAAATATAAAATTTTATATTTGAAAAATGCACTCCGACTTATAAAATATATCGCAATGATAACTAACAGTATCAAGAACAAATTTTTTATTTTTTTCCTAACGCTTTTTGCATTCACACAAATTGCATTTGCAGGTGATGCCGCTAAAGGAAAAGAAGTATTCGTTAATAATTGTGCTTCATGTCACGCAAAGGATATGAAGACCAAATTGACAGGTCCAGCCTTAGCAGGTGTTGAGGAGAGATGGAACGACAAAGCTAATCTTTACAAGTGGATTCGTAACTCACAAGGTTTGATTGCAACAGGTTATCCTCGTGCAGTTCAAGTATACAATGAGAATGGTAAAGCTGTAATGACGGCTTTCCCAAATCTGAAAGATGACGAAATTGACAACATCTTGGCTTACATTGCAAAGCAAGCAGCTGGTGGTGATACAAAAGTAGCGGCAGCAGCTGGTGCAGGAGGTACTGAAACTAAAAAAGAAAGCAATACCTTATTATGGGCTGTTGTTTTAGGCGTTTTGGGATTGTTGGCTGTTTTGATGGCGCAATTGATTTCTCGTTTGAAAGCTGCGGCTTTAGTGAATGAAGGTCACACAGGTGTTAAAGAAGGTACACTTTCTCAAATCTTTACAAGCAAAAGTGTTATTGCATTTTTAGTATTCGCATTGGTTGTATTGGGTGGTTATACTACTGTGAACAATGCCATTGCATTGGGTCGTCAGCAAGGCTATGCACCTGACCAACCTATTAAGTTCTCTCACGCAACACACGCAGGTGTTCAAAAAATTGAATGTCAATATTGCCACGATTCGGCACGTCGTTCAAAACATTCTTCTATTCCAGGAACAAATACTTGTATGAACTGCCACGCAGCCATCAAAGAAGGTTCTAAATATGGAACAGCTGAATTAACAAAAATCTATGCTTCTATCGGTTGGGATCCAACGACTGGAAAATATATTGACAACTATGACAATATGTCAGAAGATCAAGTGGCTGCCGTTTATAAAAAATGGATTGGCGACAAATACATGGAGAAAAAAGAAATGAAAGAATTGGACAAATCAGCGGAAGCGATTGTAAATGATCAGTGGAACGATTTGAAAACTTCTTTGACAAATGAAACGAAAACAAAAGTACAAGGTGGAGTAGAGTGGACTCGTATTCACAACTTGCCTGATCACGCATATTTTAACCACGCTCAACACGTTACAGTTGGCAAAATTGCTTGTCAAACTTGTCACGGTGCAGTAGAAAAAATGGAAGTAATGCAGCAGCACGCTCCATTGTCTATGGGCTGGTGTATCAATTGTCACCGTCAAACAGATGTTAAGTTCACTGAAAATGCTTATTACAACAGTTACAAGCGTTACCATGAAGAATTAAAATCTGGTGAAAGAGAAAGCGTAAAGGTTTCTGACATCGGTGGTTTAGAGTGTCAAAAATGTCACTACTAATAATCAATTAAAAATTAAAAATGAAGAATTAATTTTTTTCATTTCAAAAAAATAAAATAGAACATTGGCTTCTCGTTGGCAAATCCTCTCCTCAGGAGAGAATTTAGGAGAGGCTCTAACTTATTATATATAATGGAATTCCAAAACGATAATGTTTGGTTAGGGGTTGAAGATTTAACAAACGACCCAATCATAGCTCAAAACGCTAAACACGAATTTCATCACACTTCGGTAACTGATGTTTTACAAGATGAAAATGCGATGGGTTTGCAAAGCAACCGTCGTGATTTCTTAAAGTATCTTGGATTTGGTATCAGTGCTGCTACTTTGGCAGCGTGTGAGATTCCTGTTCGTCGTGCAATCCCTTACGTTACAAAACCTGACACGATTGTACCAGGTGTTGCAAATTACTATGCGTCTTCTTTTGTAGACGGTGGTGATTACAATGCTATTTTGGTGAAAACCCGTGAAGGTCGTCCAATTAAGATTGAGGCGAATACACTTTCAAAGGTAACTCCAGAAGGAACAAGCGCACGTGCGCAGGCAGTTGTTTTAAGCCTTTATGACACCAACCGTTTCAAAAACGCTGGTAAAATCGAAGCTGGAAAATTCACTGCAACGAATTGGAACGAAATTGACAATGTTATTGGTCAAAAATTAGCTGACTCTACTGCACAAATCCGTGTTGTGACTTCTACTTACATGAGTCCAACTGGAAAAGCTGCAATGGCGGAATTTCAAGCAAAATATCCTACTGCAAAAATCGTAACTTACGATGCCGTTTCGTATTCAGCAATGTTAGATGCTAATGCTGCCACAAACGGAGTTCGTGTTTTACCTTCTTATAAATTTGATGCTGCGAGTGTTATCGTAAGTTTTGATGCTGATTTCTTAGGCACTTGGTTGTCTTCTACGGAATACTCAGCGCAATACGCTAAAAATCGCCGTGTTGAAAACCACGAGTCAGTGAAAATGTCACGCCACATACAGGTAGAAAGCCGTATGTCATTGACAGGTTCAAATGCTGATAACCGTATTTTAGTAAAACCATCTGAACAAGGTGCAGCGATTGCAGCATTATACAATGCAATTGCAGCAAAAACAGGTGTTGCTCAGGTCAGTGCGCCAGCAGTGAACGAAGCAGCCAAAAAAGCATTGACAAAAATCGCTGATGAATTAGTTGCAAACAATGGTAAATCATTGGTTGTATCTGGTTCTAACAATACAGGCGAACAAATTTTAGTAAATGCCATCAATAAAATGTTGGGAAGCTATGGAACAACAATTGATTTCCGTACTCCTTCTTACCAACGCCAAGGCAATGATGCAGACATTACAGCCCTTACAAATGAGTTAAACGCAGGTTCTGTAGCAGCTTTGTTTGTATTGAATTGTAATCCAGTACACGATTTGCCAAATGGTGCAGCATTTAAAGCTGGTATGGGAAAAACAGCATTGACTATTTCTTTTGCGGGTTGTATGGATGAAACTACAGCAGCTTGTAAATACGTAGCACCAGCCAATCATTTATTGGAAACATGGGGCGATGTTGAAGCAAAAGCAGGTCATGTAAGTTTGATTCAGCCAACTATCCGTCCAATTTTCCAAACACGTCAAGCAGAACACAGTTTGTTGAAATGGGCAGCTTCTCCAAACCTTAATCAAGGTGCAGAGCAACCATACTACGAATATTTGAAAGCCAACTGGCAAAAATCATATCTTTCTAAGCAAACCGCTTTTACTTCTCCTCAAGCATTTTGGGACAATGCCATCCACGATGGTTTGATTGAATACAGCGCAGCAGTAGCGGCTGGTGATTTCAAAGCAGCTGATGTAAATACAGCCGCAGCGCAAATCACCAAACCAACAACAAGCGAGTGGGAAATTCAGTTCTACGAAAGTGTGAACGTAGGTGATGGTCGTTACGCCAACAACCCTTGGTTGATGGAAATGCCAGACCCTGTAATGCGTACTTCTTGGGGTAATTACCTAACAATTCCTGTTCAATGGGACGGAAAAAGCAATTACAGTGCTTTTGAAGGACTAAAAGATGGCGATGAAGTAATCGTTACGGTAGGTGGTGTAGAGAAAAAATGTGCAGTAGTTCGTCAATTCGGTCAAATGCCAGGTACAGCGTCAATCGCTCTGGGTTATGGTCGTGAAAATGGCGGAGCTGGTACTGCGGTAGGAACAAGAGTGAACGACTGGGCAAAAGCCGCAGGACAAACTTTTGTTGCAGATGCTACTGTAAAATCTACTGGAAAAACAGAAGATCACTTTGCTATTGTTCAGTACCACCACACAATGGGTGTTACGGGAGAAAGTGCGGGTTATACCAATAAAGATGGTTCTACAAAAATAAATGTAGATGAAAAAGAACTTGGACCAGGCTATTTTGAAGGTGCTTTGGTAAAACGTTCTGTCATCCGTCGTGCTGAACTGAAAGACCTCAAAGTTAAAGTAGAGGAATTGGTGAAAGAACGTGCAGGATTTGATAAATTAAACAAAGAAACTTTATATCCAGGACACGAGGACTTATACAAAGCTGGTCCGCACTGGAAAATGTACGTTGATTTGAACTCTTGTACGGGTTGTGGTTCTTGTACTGTGGCTTGTATGTCTGAAAACAACGTTCCTGTTGTTGGAAAGCGTGAAGTTCACCGTCACCACGAAATGACATGGTTGCGCATTGACCGTTACTATTATGGCGATGTGAACAATCCAAACGCTGTTTACCAACCAATGATGTGTCAGCATTGTGACAACGCTCCTTGTGAGAATGTTTGTCCAGTAAATGCAACAAACCACTCTCACGATGGTTTGAATCAGATGACTTACAACCGTTGTATCGGAACACGTTATTGTGCAAACAACTGTCCATTTAAAGTACGTCGTTTCAACTGGTTGGATTATACTACTGCGGATTTATTCGGAGGTAATGAAAATTACATGGAAAATCCAAATATGCAAGACGGAACAAACAAACCATTCTATGCTGACAACTTAACACGTATGGTTTTAAACCCAGATGTGACAGTTCGTTCTCGTGGTGTGATTGAAAAATGTTCATTCTGCGTACAACGTATTCAAGAAGGAAAATTGACTGCAAAACGTGAAAACCGTGAAATCAAAGATGCAGATGTAAAAACAGCTTGTCAAACAGCTTGTCCAACAGGTGCAATAACTTTTGGTAATGGAAACGATCCAAACAGTACAATTTCTAAAAAAATCAACAATCCAATGAACTATTTGGTATTAGAAGAAGTGAACATTGCTCCTAATGTGAACTATTCAATGAAAGTAGTCAATAAAGCTGATTTAGCTTAATATTTTATAAAGTACTATAACCTAAAGTTAATTTAATCTTGACTTTAAAAGCCTTTTCATCACGAAGGGATTTAGAAAAGCTGGATTTAAAAATAAAAATAAAATGAGCGTAGTTGTTTCAGGCATTAGAGAGCCATTAATTACGGGAAGTAAAACCTACCACCAAATTACAGAAGACATTTGTTCTCCAACAGAACGAGTGCCAAGTAAGTCGTGGATGGTTGCATTCGGGATAGCAGTATCACTTTTAGCACTTTACTTCTTTGCTGTAACTTGGACAGTTTGGAAAGGTATCGGTTCTTGGAACTTAAATAGAACCATCAACTGGGGCTATGACATCACCAACTTCGTATGGTGGGTCGGTATTGGTCACGCAGGTACTTTGATTTCTGCCATCTTGTTATTGTTCCGTCAAAAATGGCGTACAGGTGTGAACCGTGCAGCAGAAGCGATGACGATTTTTGCCGTCATTTGTGCTGGACAATTTCCAATCATACACATGGGTCGTGTATGGATGGCACCATTCATATTCCCTTATCCAAATACTCGTGGGCCACTTTGGCCTAACTTTAACTCTCCATTGTTATGGGACGTATTTGCGATTTCGACTTATTTTACTGTATCATTATTGTTCTGGTACACAGGTTTAGTACCTGACTTTGCAACGGTTCGTGACCGTGCTACGGGTTTCAGAAGAAAAATGTACAATTTTTTAGCCTTTGGTTGGACGGGTGCTGCAAAACACTGGCAACGTTGGGAATATTTGTCATTGGTTTTGGCGGGTATCTCTACACCATTGGTACTTTCTGTACACACGATTGTAAGTTTTGACTTTGCGACATCAGTTGTTCCTGGTTGGCACACGACGATTTTTCCACCTTACTTCGTAGCTGGTGCGATTTTCTCAGGCTTTGCAATGGTACAAACATTGATGTTGATTTGTAGAAAAATTCTAAAGTTAGAAGATTATATCACTGTTGTACACATCGAAACGATGAATAAAGTAATCCTTTTGACGGGTACAATTGTAGGTGTAGCTTATTTGACAGAGTTATTTATTTCTTGGTACTCTGGATATATCTATGAGCAGTTCGCATTTTACAACCGTGTATTTGGCCCATACTGGTGGTCTTATTTCGGTATGATGTTGTGTAACGTAGTATCACCACAGTTATTCTGGAAAAAAGCATGGAGACAAAGCATTTTCTTAACGTTCTTCATGTCAATCTTCATCAACGTAGGTATGTGGTTTGAGCGTTACGTAATTATTGCATCAACATTGGCACGTGATTTCTTACCTTCAAGCTGGTCTTATTATTCACCAACTTGGGTAGAGATTTCATTGTTCTTGGGTTCTCAAGGCTTATTTTATACTTGTTTCTTAATCTTTACACGTGTAGCACCAGTTGTTGCCATTGCAGAGGTTAAGTCAGTATTAAAAGCAACAGGTGATCAGTATGTTGGTAAAAATACAATGCCACACGCACATCACCACGATGATGAACACGCAGGCGAACACGCTCCTGCACACCACTAATTGAAACGAAAAATTAATTATTTAAAAAATAAAAATTATTCTATAAAAAATATTTGATTTTTACTTTCAAAAATTTTTTATAAAAATAATCACTTCAAATAAAAAATCTTTTTTATAAAAGGTTTCAGGAGAGGTTAAATATGAATAAAGATATTCTATTTGGTTTATACAATGACGAAGAGCCATTGTTAGCCGCAGTAAAGCAAGCAAATAAGCAACACTTAGACATTTGGAACGTGTTTTCTCCGTTTCCTGTACATGGACTTGATCCATTGTTAGGATTAGAAGAATCTCGTTTGCACATTGCGGGTTTTGTTTATGGTCTAACAGGTACACTAACAGGATTTGGTTTCATGTCTTGGGCATTTGTCAAGGATTGGCCTATCATTTTTGGTGGTAAACCTTACTGGCCAGTACCATCTTTCATTCCAATCACTTTTGAAATGACGGTTCTTTTTGCTGCCATTGGTATGGTTGTAACATTCTACACCGTTTGTGGAATGGGGCCAGGTGTTACCAATCCAACATTAGACGACCGTATTACAGATGATAAATTCTGTATTGCTTTTCAAACTAATGGAATGAGTAGCGATGAAGTGTCGAAGTTAAGAGATTTCTTAGCGAACACGGGAGCATCAGAAATTAAAACAAAATCTATTTAAAAATTGAAGCACTTTTAGTCTTTTTTAGCTTTTTTATAAAAAATTAAAGATTAAAACGTGCTAATATTTTATTTATAAAATGAATAATCTAAGATATTTTATTTTAGTTGGTGTAGCTGCAATGATGATTCCATTTATGGAGTCTTGCTCACCAGCAGGCGGCAATAGCACAGGTCACGAGTATATGCCAGATATGGCACATCCAGTTTCCTATGAAGCGAATGTGTACGACGATTACTCTTATTCTTCTTGGAATAATCAAAGCGTAATTGACCGTAAGACACTTTCTACACCAGCCCAGCCAATTAATGGAACAGTACCTCGTGGCTATGTTGGTTTTTCTGATGGAAAATCTGGGATGTATGATGGTTCTGCCTCTAACTCTGCTATCCGCACAACAATGAACGGAAACGTTCCATATTACTTTGCAGACACAGAAGAAGAAAGAAAACGTGCAGAATTAGAATATTGCAAAACCAATCCTTTCCCAATCACAAAAAATGGTTTGGCAAAAGGCAAGGAATTGTACGAAACATACTGCGGTGTAAGTTGCCATGGTAAAGCTGGAAACGGTCAAGGCTGGTTGGTTAGCGAAGAAAATGGTCAAGCTAAGTACCCTGCACAACCTGCCAACTTTATCAAAGATGAATTTTACGCTGCGGGCAATGGTCGTTTTTACCACGCTATTATGCACGGTAAAAACGTAATGCAACAACACCGTGATAAATTGTCTTATGAAGAAAGATGGCAAGTAATTCACTACATTCGTTCTTTACAAGCTGCGAGCAAGCAATTGAAGTACGATGAAACTGAAAATACTTTTGCACCTGCAATTGCTACACCATACTCAGTTATTGCAAAAGCGAAGGCAGAAGCAGCAGCAAAATTAGAAGCAGCTAAACCAGCAGCAATAGTTCCAGCGGTTGAAGCAGCACACGGTGCAACTCATGCTCCTGAAGCACATGGTGGCGGACACCACTAAACAAAACTTTAAAAGTTTTGAAGATTGTTTTACAATCATTATAATCAAATTTAAAAGTATAAATTTTTAAATACATAATTATGAATACGCAATTCGTATTTGAAGGCAAGCAAAAACAGGTGTTAGGTGGATTTATGGCGGTCGGTTTGATTTGCTTAATCTTATCTTACTTTATAGATGAAAGCGGTGATTTGCACATGCGCTTTTGGACAAACCTTTTGCACAATTCATCTTTTTTTACAGGAATCGCTATGGCAGCGTTATTCTTGTATGCTGCAACAACAACAGCTTATTCTGGCTGGCAATCTACAATCAAGCGTTTGTGGGAATCATTCTATATGTTCTTGATGGTTGGTATCTGTCTAATGGGTATTATTTGTTTGGCAAACTGGGGACATTTGCACCATATTTATCACTGGAATGATCCAGCGGCAGTAGCTTCTGATGAATTAATCAAGCACAAATCTGCGTTTTTGAACAACGGTTGGTTCACTTTAGCAACTTTTGGATTTGTAGGAATTTGGATTTTCTTTGCTTGGAAATTACGTACATTGTCTATTCAAGAAGATACAGAAGGCAATTACGCTGCGGGAGATTTTTCTATTTATAAAAAAATGAAAGTTTATTCTGCAACGTTTCTTCCAATCTTTGGTTTTACAAGTGCAGCAGTGATTTGGCAGTGGTTAATGTCTATTGACACGCACTGGTATTCAACGCTTTATGCTTGGTACACAACAGCAAGTTTGGTTGTAACAATGTTTTCTGTTACCATCTTATTTATTATTTATTTGAAATCAAAAGGATACATGGAGTATGTAACAAAAGAACATTTACACGATTTGGGTAAATTAGCTTTTGGTATTTCAGTATTTTGGACATACTGTTGGTTCTCTCAATTCATGTTGATTTGGTATGCAAACGTAGGTGAAGAAACGACTTATTTCAAAACTCGTATGGATCAATATCCTGTTTTGTTTTGGGGTAATGTAATTATGAACTTCGTTTTACCATTTTTAATTTTGATACGCAACGATACAAAACGTAAAAATGGTAGTTTGATTTTTGCATCATCGTTGATTATTTTTGGACACTGGTGGGATTTTTTCCAAATGATTAAGCCAGGTGCTTGGCATATTGTTCAAGAACACAACGAGCATACGGCTCATGCAGCAGGCGGTCACGAAGCAGCGGCGCATGGTGCTGAACATGGTGCAGCAGTTGGACACGCAGCAGTAACTCATGCAGCAACATTTGTAGAAGGTTTTACGATTCCAGGTCTTTTGGAAATTGGTACGTTTTTAGGTTTTGCAGGCTTGTTTATCTATTGCGTAATGCACCAATTAACAAAAGCATCGTTATTACCTAAAAATGATCCTTTTGTACAAGAATCCTTGGTTCACCAAGTAATGTAGTATGATTTATTGTTTGGATTAAATCTAAATAATGTAAAAAATCATACTTTATAAAACCATTTATATGGTTTTGCTATTAAATTTGCAGTAAATTATTGAGGATATTCTCAATTTTAAAATAATTCTTGGTTTTTCTTTTTTCTTGGAAAAATCAATTAAAAAATGAAAAAATAATGACGGCACTAATTGTCTTGTTGTGTGTTGTAATGTTGGCAATCGTAGCGGTTCAGATAGGAAAAGTATCTGAGTTGTCAGCAAGAATTAGAGGTGAAAAAGAAGCCCAAAAAGAAACCAACGAATGGAACGCTCGTGGAATGGTTGTCTTTGGTGTGTGCTTTTTAACATTCTGTGTAGTATCTGCATCTTTTTATATGCAAGATATGCTTTGGTATGGACCACATATTTCGGCATCTCAGCATGGTGGATTAATTGATCATACTTTTAATATCACATTGGTAGCTACGGGTATTGTATTTTTCATTACCCAAATTCTATTGTTTTGGTACGGTTACAAGTTCCGTGGTCGTGAAGGTCGTAAGGTATTGTATATACCACACGATAACAAATTAGAAATGATTTGGACTGCAATACCTGCTGTTGTAATGACATTTTTGGTTATTGGAGGTTTGGATACTTGGAACGAGGTCATGGCTGATGTTAACGAAGGCGATGACTATATGGAAATTGAAGCCAACGGTATGCAATGGGCTTGGAATCTTCGTTATCCAGGTGCTGACAAAGCATTAGGTACAAAGGATTATCATAAAATTACTGCAAACAATCCACTTGGTCAAGATTGGACAGATGCTAAGGGCGCTGACGATTTCTATCCAGGCGAAATAGTTTTACCTGTGAACAAGAAGGTGCGTGTTCGTGTTACATCACGTGACGTGTTGCACAATTTTTATTTGCCACATTTCCGTGTTAAGATGGATGCTGTTCCTGGACTACCAACTTACTTTGTGTTCACTCCAACAATTACAACGGAGGATTATCGTATGCGTTTGAAAAGCTCTCCTGAATGGAATGAGCCTTACGACCCCAAAGATCCAGAAAGTAAGACCCGTTGGGAAAAGTTTGATTACGAATTGGCTTGTGCTGAACTTTGTGGAAAAGGTCACTATTCAATGCGTAAAATCGTCAAAATCGTTTCTCAGGCTGAATATGACAAATGGGTAGCGAAGCAGAAGTCACACTATTTGACAGAGATTCATAATAAAGGTTTGAAACGACCTGATGGTACAGACGAAGATCCTAACGAAGGTAAGGTATTGGACTTTGAAGCGATGGCTGGTGCTGCGGCTTTAAAGGCTGATATTGAAAAAACGTTAAAAGATAGTGCTGCAACAAATGCAACACTTAAGTTGGATTATGTAACATTTGAAACTGGTTCGGCTAATTTAGCGGCTTCTTCAAAATACCAGTTAGATGTTTTAGCAGAGGAGTTTGCGGCACATCCGACATTAGCAGTTGAGGTTTCTGGTCATACTGACAATGTTGGCGATGCAGCAGCAAATCAATCTTTGTCTTCACAACGTGCAGCGGCAGTAAAAGCTTATTTATTGGCTAAGGGTGTTGCTGATTCACGTATGCGTGCAGCGGGTTACGGTTCTACAAAACCATTAGATCCAGCTGATACAGCGGAAGCAAGAGCGAAAAACCGTCGTACAGAGTTCACAATTTTGAAAAAATAATTTTTCAAAATTACATTAGATTACTATAAACGTTTGCAAAAAACATCTTTCAAGCAAACTTATTATAAAATATTATTTACCTATTTTGGTAAAAAAAATTAAAAAAATCTCTAATTATGGCTGAGGTAAAAACAAAGTACAGCGAAGAGGTACTCATTAATGAGCAGGGTTACGATGATCACTTCCATGAGCATCATCATGGAGATAAGTATCAATCTAATTTTATTACGACTTATATTTTTAGCCAAGACCACAAAATGATTGCAAAGCAATTCCTAATCACAGGAATGTTATGGGCAATTATTGGTGCGGGAATGTCAGTTATTTTCCGTTTACAATTGGGTTTTCCTGAGAATGATATGTCTTGGTTGCGTCCTATCTTAGGGCAATGGATTACATTGGACGAAGCTGGTACGGGTAGATTAGCTCCTGATTTTTACTATGCTTTAGTGACTATGCACGGTACTATTCTCGTGTTTTTCGTACTAACAGCAGGATTAAGTGGAACTTTCTCTAATTTGTTGATTCCATTACAATTAGGCGCACGTGACATGGCATCTGGCTTCTTGAATATGTTGTCTTACTGGTTCTTCTTCTTATCAGGACTGGTAATGTTATTTTCATTGTTTTTGAGTACTGGACCATTCTCGGGTGGTTGGACGGCATATCCGCCATTAAGTGCATTGCCACAAGCATCGACAGGTTCGGGTGCTGGTATGACTTTATGGTTGGTAAGTTTGACTTTATTTGTTGTTTCTGTATTGTTAGGTGGTATCAACTATGTAACTACTGTATTGAACCTTCGTACAAAAGGAATGACGCTTTGGAGAATGCCTTTGACTATTTGGGCATTTTTTGTAACAGCAATCTTGGGTATTTTATCATTTCCAGTATTGGTGTCAGGTTTCTTTTTGTTAATGTTTGACCGTAGTATGGGAACATCATTCTTTTTGAGTGAAATCTTTATTGGAGGAAAAGCATTGGAGCAAGTTGGTGGTTCGCCGATTTTATACCAACACTTATTCTGGTTTTTAGGACACCCTGAGGTGTATATTATCATTTTGCCAGCAATGGGTTTGGTATCAGAAGTATTATCAGTACACGCACGTAAACCAGTTTTTGGTTACAAAGCGATGGTTTTTTCTATTTTAGCGATTGGATTCTTGGCGTTTATCGTTTGGGCGCACCACATGTTTATGTCAGGTGTAAATCCATTTATTTCTAATTTCTTTGTAATTTTTACGCTTATTATTGCAGTACCTTCTGCGGTAAAGGTGTTTAACTGGATTGCTACGCTTTATGGTGGTAATATCAGGTATAACGCTGCTATGATGTTTGCAATGGGTTTCATCTCAATGTTTATTTCAGGTGGTTTGACAGGTATTTTCTTAGGAAACTCAGCGATTGATATTCAAATGCACGATAACTATTTTGTTGTGGCGCACTTTCATATTGTAATGGGTGTTGCAGCGTTTTTTGGTATGTTTGCAGGTATTTATCACTGGTTTCCAAAAATGTATGGCCGTTTTATGAACGAAGCAATGGGTAAGATTCACTTCTGGGGAACTATCATTGGAGCTTATGCGATTTTCTGGCCTATGCACTATTTAGGTATGGCTGGTTTGCCTCGTCGTTACTACCGTTTTGATACTTTTGATGCTTTCAAGCACTTTGAAGACACCAATAAGTTCATCACTATTGCAGCGATTGCAGTATTTGCATTACAGATTTTATTTGTTGTCAATTTCTTCTATTCAATTTGGAATGGTAAAAAAATGACAGAGAAGAACCCTTACAACGCTAACACTTTAGAATGGACGACACCAATCGAAACTGGACACGGAAACTGGGAAGGCAACTTGCCTGTGACACAGCGTTGGGCGTATGACTATGGTAAAAATGGTCGTGAGTTTATCCCTCAGTACGAGCCGTTAGCACCAGGTGAGGCAGATGGTGGAGATCACTAAACAAACAGTAAAAAAGTAAAGTTTTAGATCTAAGTAGTTGGGCTAAAATAAATGTGGTTATTTTTTTCAGTCGATTGAGAAAAAACACAAGTAACTTCCTTCTAGTCAGTTATTTGTATTTTTTCTCAACGACAAAATAACCATATTTATTTCTGTACGCCTCTTAAGCGTAAAATACACGGTTACATCTAAAATTTTAAGTTATAAATTCTTATTTTCATTTTAATATAGTAATGAATACAGCTAAGTTAAGTTTTTCGTCAGCTATCAAACAAAAAATAGAAGATTATAAAGTATTAGTAAAACATCGCTTGAATCTATTGGTTGTTTTTTCGGCAACGTTATCTTACATTACTACTGTAAAAGGTTCTATCAATTGGAAAGACGTTGCAATACTGTCATTGGCTGGTTTTTTAGTGACGGGAGCTTCAAATGCCTTGAATGAAGTCTTTGAAAAAGACTTTGACAAACAAATGAAACGTACTGAAAATAGACCTTTGGTAACGGGTCGTATGACAGTTACAGAAGCAGTCTTGGCAGCTGGTTTAATGAGTCTAATTGGATTGATGCTACTTGCAACTTTTAATCCAATGACTGTTTTACTTGGAGCTTTGTCGCTGGTTTCTTATGCGTTTGTTTATACTCCTATGAAAAGAGTGTCGCCAATAGCTGTGATGATTGGTGCAATTCCAGGAGCTTTACCAGCAATGATAGGAAGTGTTGCTGTGTCAGGAACAATGACAACCTTAGCGATGTCTTTGTTCACAATTCAGTTTCTATGGCAGTTTCCCCATTTTTGGGCAATTGCATGGTTGGCTGATGAAGATTATAAAAGAGCTGGTTTCAATTTGTTGCCTTCTTCGGAAGGTAACTTAGATAGTAGTGTTGGTTGGAATTCATTTATGTACGCTATGTTTATGATTCCAGCGAGTGTTGCACCTTATGCTTTGGGCTTTACAGGTATTATTTCGGCGGTTGTATTGAGTGTAGCAGCAGCTATTTTTGCTTACTATGCTTTCCAGTTGTATCGAAAATGTACCAACGAAGCGGCTCGAAGTTTAATGTTTTGTTCATTTTTCTACTTGCCAATTGCTCAAATTGCATTGGCATTGGATAAAATATAAAAAATGAGTACAGTAAAAGATTCAGCTACTCAAAGAAATCGAATACATCCAAAAAAGTTTGCATTGTATGTTTCTTTTGCAAGTATTCTAATGATGTTTGCTGGTTTGACAAGTGCTTATATAGTACGACAAGCTGCGGGAAACTGGTTAGAATTTAGGTTGCCCTCTATGTTTTTTGTAAGTACAGCTATTATTTTATTGAGTAGTGCTACCTTACATTTTGCATATCAAGCATTTTTAAATGGAAATGAAAAAGGCTACAAAGGTCTTTTAGTGTTAAGTTTATTGCTTGGATTTGGATTTATGATAACGCAATACTTAGGTTGGGAACAACTTACTGCAATTGGCGTAGATTTGAAAGGAAATCCAGCGGGTTCATTTGTTTATTTACTTACGGGTCTTCACGTTGCACACGTTTTAGGTGGAGTAGGGGCAATTGCAGTAGCAACAATGCACGCTTTTGGCTTAAAATACAAGGTGACACCTGTACGAAAACTACGTTTTGAATTGACCAATCAATATTGGCATTTTGTAGATTTACTTTGGGTATATTTATTAGTATTTATGCTCTTTCAACGTTAAAGCAAGGACATTTAATCAAAACATTATTGTGTTTTGATTGCCTTTAAATTTTGATAATTATTTTTTAAAACTATATTGTTTTTTTAAGTGAAAAAAATTAAAAAAACACAAACTAACTTTACATAAGACAATGGCTTCAGTTGATACAACACACGGAGTACAAACAACAGATTGGAATGGCGCAAGCGAACCTTTTAAGGCGAGCTACGGCAAATTAATGATGTGGTATTTCCTATTATCTGATGCGTTCACTTTCGCAGGATTCTTGATTGCTTACGGTACCTTACGCTTTAGTAGCTTTACTTGGCCTTTACCTGATTTTGTGTTTGCAAAAGCTCCTTTTTTGGGCGATATGGAAGCACCCTTGATTTTCGTAACGTTTATGACATTCGTCCTAATCATTAGTTCCGTAACAATGGTGCGGGCAGTACAAGAAGGTCACGCTGGTAATCAGAAAGGTGTGGTTTTTTGGATGTTATTGACTATTCTTGGTGGTGCAACTTTTTTAGGTTGTCAGGCTTGGGAATGGACGACATTGATCAAAGGCGAGAATGTAAGTGTTACACGTAATCCTTTTGGAACACACTCCGTTGATGGTGTTTATTTGGATAAAGATGGCAAAGAAACAGCTGAGGTATTCAAGGCTGGTACTTCGTATTTAATTCATGGACATGAGCATAACGGTCAGACAGAGTTTGATTTCCGAAAATACAAAATTACAAGCGGCCCTGATGCAGGTCAGACTTCTCAGTTGGAGTTTGGACCAAAAGCATTTGGTGCGTTGTTCTTTTTTATTACGGGATTCCATGGATTCCACGTATTGTCAGGTGTGGTATTTTTGTTTATTATCATGTTGAACGCCGCAAGTGGTTTGTATCAAAATAGAGGCAATCACTATGAAATGGTAGAAAAAATTGGACTTTATTGGCACTTTGTCGATTTGGTTTGGGTATTTGTATTCTTAGTATTCTACCTTTTGTAAGATTTTTTTGTAAAATCTTTTGAAAAAAATCAAATTTTAAAACTTGCTTTTGTAAAAGCTCAAAATATATTAAAAATGTTAAGTAGAGAAGAAGGTATCAAAGTTGTAATGTACGGATTCAAACTCTTGGCTTTAATTACAGTACTTGAGGTGCTTTTTGCACTTTTAGGAAACGGACACTTGATTCATGGTGTGACTTTTCCAAAATGGATTATGTATCCTGCGATGATAGGTGCAACATTATACAAAGCGTATTTTATCGTATATGAATTTATGCACATGAAGTACGAAGTGAAAGGATTGGCGATGAGCGTTTTATTACCAACTTTGTTGTTGGTTTGGGGCGTTATTGCGTTTTTTCAAGAGGGAAATTCATGGAAAAACCGTCGTCAATTAATTAAAGACAAAGATAATTCTAATATACAATCTGCGAAGCCGCAAGGAATGAACATTGTTCCTGCGACAACTAAGGTTCTTTAAGAATTCGAGAGATAGCTATTGGCTCACTTCCTGTGTTTATGTAGGAAGTGAGCTTTTTTTGTTTCTCAGATTCAATTAATAAGTGTAATAACGAAAATGAGAATTATTTTTTAGATTACTATACAATCAATAAAAATAGTTACAAATAGTTTTTAATACCTACTTAGCAGTGTCTTTTTGTGCTAATTGCGCCATTATTTCCATTGCTGATTCAAAACGCTCAGTAGGTTTTCTGTGCAATGCACGTTGCAGAAAACCTACTGAGCGTTTTGAGGTAAATTATACTGAAGTGAAAGTGATTTTCGGATTGGAAAAAATTACAGCTATTGATTTTCAATACATTATGAAATAATGACCCCAAAAAATCACTTTCATTCTAGTGCCACGACCATTAAATAGCTAACGAATAAGAAATAAATACTTACCTTTGCCAAACCTTATTATCCTATGCAAAGTAAACAAGTAAAATTGAG
>JAYWHK010000288.1:0-6715 GCA_043777755.1 Saprospiraceae bacterium | reverse complement strand
AAATAAAAAATTGATATTTTATTATAAATTAAAATATTATTTTTTAAATTTTTTAAAAATGTTCTGTTTTTAGAAAACTGGAACATCGAGTATATACGCCTGTTTAATCACTCAAAGATATCTTTTTGTTTCACAATATTTTTATAAAAATATAAAATACGCTACTCCACCTTTGTCAATTTTCCTTCTTTTGGCAAAACAATGTGAGCATCTTTGAATCCGATACCTTGCGCTTTGTCACGAGCTGCTTTTGCTTCGTCCAAAGAAATAAAGTTAGTCAAAACCATCACTGTATTTTCGCCACTTTTCAGCTGACCGATTGTACCGATTTTCTCCAATTCTGTTTTATCAAACTTTGAAGGATTCGATAAAGTCACGATGCGTACTTTATAGTCTGTAAAAGGTGTAATTTTCACACGTTCCATTTCAGTAGGCTTTTCCGTGCTTTTACTCTCCCCTTTTTCAGTCATATCAGGTTTAGGTTTTACAGGTATTTTACCTTCTTCAATGATAAACGCTTGTATAAAACCTTGCTCTTTTACCTTGTTCAAAGCCGTAACAGCTTCCTCTCTTTTGGCAAAAGTACCAATCTTCACTTTCGTAACACTTTCATTGTTTGTTGTGTAAATTGTACCAATACTTTTGATTTTTTCGTAAGGTGTCAAATCTGCTTTTGCACCAGAAACAGAAGCAATCTGTACTGCAAAACCTTGTTTTGATGTACCCGCAAGACCACCTTTTGAAGTAGTATAAGCAACTGATGTTCCAGCTTCTATTGGCAAGGCTTCTCCAACACTTAACAGAGAATGTTTGCCCAAAACATCAGCACCATTCAAGTCACTTGTTCTGATTTTATCTTGCAAATTGATAAAATTTGGACGAGAAAAAGAAATTGCATAATCGGCATTTTTATCCAATGCCAAACGGTATTCGCCAGCCATATTGGTCGTGCTTTCTACGACTTTTCCTGTTTCTTTATTCGTTGCTTTCACCTTTGCACCGTCCAAAGGATTTCCTTTTGAATCTGTTAAAAGACCAACAAATTTGGGTGTTTCCTTAGCCAATTTTGCTTCAAACGTTCCTCTTGACGCATTGATATTGATGGTCGAATTGGCAAAACCTTCTTTTGAAACCAATACTTTACACGTAAATTGACCAGCGGTCAGAA
This sequence comes from Saprospiraceae bacterium, assembly GCA_043777755.1. Taxonomy (GTDB): domain Bacteria; phylum Bacteroidota; class Bacteroidia; order Chitinophagales; family Saprospiraceae; genus CANHEE01. Next base: position 5,547 of record JAYWHK010000288.1, on the reverse strand, counting down.
ACGAATATTTACCATTTTTATCTGTCGTAAAAGTTGGTTCATTACAATTAGAAAAATCCAACGTAGCATCTGCAACTGGTTGATTATCAGCATCTTTTACGCTTACAATAATTTCACCTGCCGTTTTAGAAACAGTATAAATATCAGTACCGCCTTTTCCGCCAGCACGATTAGAAGTTACAAAACCACTACCATCTTTGATTGCAAAATGATAATCGTCACCTGAGCTATTGACTTGATTACCAAGGTGGTAAATCACATTAAATTTGCCAGCGTTTCCTTCGGCTCTCAACACATCATAACCGCCCAATCCTTGATGATAATCAGAAGAAAAAAACAAATTTTTACCTTCTACAAAAGGTGTTATTTCGTTCCCTGCGGTGTTCACCACATCGCCCAAATTGATTGGACTCTCCCAAACATCGCCATTGCGTTTTGAGCTATAAAGGTCAAAGCCGCCTTGTCCGCCAGGTCTGTCAGAGGCGAAATAAAGCGTATTTCCATCAGCACTCAAACTACCAAAACCCGTAGCATAACCAGGCATATTGTGCGCAAAAGGTCGTGCATTGTTCCATTCTCCGCTGGGATTAACTTCGGCAATTGCCAAGCTCAATTCTAATCCATTTTGGTTTGTCGCTCCAATACCATTCATAATGTTATTGTGTGTAATCACTACATTTTTAGCATTTGCAGCATACGAAATAGGCCCATCATTATAAGTGTTTTTTAATTCAGACTTAAAAAATGCGTTAGAACTTGGTACACCATCTTTCAAATCGCTGGTGTAAAGTTGATTAGACCCAACAGACATTTTTGAATTTTTACGCTGCATATCAGTTCGACCAGACGAATAAACAAGTTGATTTGGCAAAAAAGCTGCACCAAATTCATCGTGTTGTGTATTGATAATAGTAGCAGCAGCCACAGAATAAATCGAACTCGCAGTAGCATTTTCCATAGCAAAATCACAGCTTTCAGAAAAATGTTTGCCTTCGATTGGATTTTTTGCAGCATAAGATTCAAATTGCTTTTTAGCTTCAGCGTATTTGCCGGACTTCATCAAAGCCTTGCCATATTTAAAAGCAACAAGGGCATCTGCACTCTTAGTATTACTTGCTTTTTCAAAATAATTGAGCGCATTTTCGCTATCGCCCAAGCGCAAATAAGTGTCCGCCAATTTGGATAAAATATCCGCACTATTGGGTGTTGATTTTGCCGCTTTTTTGAACGTTTCAATAGCCGCAGGAAAATTATTAAGCTCACATTGTTTGTTTCCTTTCTCTAACAATTCATTTTGAGCAAAGGCGTTTTGAGCAAAAACAAAAATTAAAAAAACAAAGAGAATTTTTTGCATATTCATTTTTTTACTATATAATCGGTTTGGAATCTGTACTTTATACAAAATTCAGTTTTAATCTAACTAATTGAGAACCAATATCTTACTTTTTAATGATAAACGCAAATTTTTATAAAAAAATTCGAGCGATAAGAAAATTTTAACATATTTTTCAAGCTATACACGGCAGATATTGGTTATTGGATATTTAAGATATTGCAAACGCTTGGTGTTCAATATTTTGAATAAATGCAAAATTCCAAAACCACTTTCCAACGTGTGTATAGCATTTTCAACGAGCTAAAGCTTATTTTACCAACACCGCTAAACATTACAAAATAAAATAACGAATGACAAAAAATATTATTCTTTGAAAACGCTTGTTTTTTTGCAATAATATTTTAAAAAATCAAAGAAAGACAAAAAATAATAAAAACACGTTTTTTTTAATAAAAAAAAGATAAAATATTTATAATAAATTAACTCTGATTTAATAAAGTCTGTTTATCTTTGTGGCGAAATATTGAAATAATCAATGGATTTTCATAAAAACTATACGCAATTTGGCTTTTTCTTAAAAGATAGCTTCGTGTCCCATCGAAGCACAAAATCCTGCCCACTTTTCTCAAACCAATTGCACATTTCTACATCTACTTATCTTCTTTTTAATTTATATAAGTTTTCACATTTAATTTTATTAAATTTAATTACACATTACACTATGATTTTTAAATCTACAATCAAAAATGCTGTTTTAACAGCAATGATGATGTTGTTTGCGGTACTTTCGTATTCGCAAGTCACTACATCGTCTATGTCTGGCGTTGTAAAAGATGCCAAAGGTGAAGCACTTGTTGGTGCAACGGTTATTGCCGTACACACGCCGTCAGGTACACAATACGGTACAGCATCTAATGCAGATGGTCGTTTTTCCATCTTAAATATGCGTATTGGTGGCCCTTACAAAATTAGCGTTTCTTACCTTGGTTTCAAAACTTACGAAGGCGAAAATGCGTTTTTGAAATTAGGAGAATCTTCTAAATTCAATATGACTTTGGTAGAAGAAGCAACCGCTATTGATCAAGTAGAAGTCGTTTACAGAAAAAATGCGTTGATTAACAACTCAAAAACGGGTTCTTCAACAAACGTTTCTAATGCTACTTTGAACGCTTTGCCTACTTTGAATCGTAGTTTAGAAGACTTCACTCGTTTGAATCCAAACGTAAGAGGTGGCGGTGGTCAAAATGCACTTTCATTTGCAGGTATGGACAACCGTTTCAACAACTTGACTATTGATGGTTCTGTATTCAACAACTCTTTTGGTCTTCAGGCGTTGCCTGGTAGCCAAACGAACTCTACACCTATTTCGTTAGATGCAGTTGAACAAATCCAAATCAACCTTGCACCTTATGATGTAAAACAAGGTGGTTTTGCAGGTGCTGGTATCAATGCTGTAACACGTTCTGGTACAAATGAATTTTCTGGTTCTGCATTTTTTAACAATCGTAACAACAATTTGATTGGTAAAAAAGATTTCTTTGGCAACACAACTGCTGCCTCTACAACCGCTTTTGGTGTAAATCAAGGTGGTTTCCGTTTGGGCGGTCCAATCATTAAGAATAAATTATTTTTCTTTATCAATGCTGAATTAGAAAACAGAGTTAGCCCAGGAACAACTTTTTTTGCTGAGAAAAAAGATGGTTCAAACAAAGGTTTACCAAGTACTACTCGTGTAAAAGAACAAGATTTAGAAGATGTTGCTAATATTTTGAAGTCAAAGTATGGTTACGATGCAGGTGCATGGGACAATTATGATTTGATTACAAAAAGCCAAAAAGCATTGGCTCGTTTTGATTATAACATTAGTCAAAACCACAAAATGAGTGTTCGTTTTAATGCTCTAAAATCTCAAAATGATGTACCAATGTCTTCTTCGGGAGGTTTCAATGGTCGTAATGGAAATGCTTTTGGTATGAATTTCCAAACATCAAATTACACGATTCACAACGATATTTACTCAGGTGTAGCGGAATTGAACTCTATTTTTGGTTCAAAATTGTCTAATAAATTAATTGTTGGTTATACAGCAAACCGTGATTACCGTGAAGAATTAACACCAAAACCTTTTCCAACGGTAGATATTTTGGAAGGTGGTCGTAACTATATGTCTTTTGGTTCTGAACCATTTACACCGAACAACAAATTAAACACAGACACTTACCAAGCAATCGACCAAGTTACGTACTCATTGGGTCGTCACACTTTAGGTGCAGGTGTAAGCTTTGAGCGTTTTAAATTTGAAAATGTATTTACACCAACTGTAAATGGTCAGTTTGCATTTAACTCATTGGCTGACTTCAAAAAAGCAGTAAATGGTGACTCAATTATGTACAACCGTTATGTATTGTCTTATTCTGTAAAGCCAGACCGTTCTGCTTGGTCGTCACAAGTAAGTGTTAATCAAGTTGGTGCATACTTACAAGACGAATGGGACCTTACAGATAATTTCCGTTTGACAATTGGCGCACGTATTGATGTACCAATGTTTGATGCTTTGGATAAAAACGTTTATTTCAATCCACAAATTGATACAACTGGTGCAGTTGCAGGCGGATTTAGAAGACCTACTACTTTTGATGCCGCTGGTGGTGGTGACAAAGTATTGTTATCTACTTACAATTTGCCAAAAGCAAATGCTAACTTCTCTCCACGTATTGGTTTCAACTGGGATCCGTTCTCAAACAAGTCTACACAAATCCGTGGTGGTATTGGTTTATTTTCTGGTCGTCCAGCATTCGTATGGTTGGCAAACCAAGCAGGTAACAATGGTATGTTGAGTGGTCAAATCAATGATATTTCTAATACAACAAATGCTGATAAAACAAAATGGGTGGTTATTAACAACAAAAAATATCCATTTACTGATAATGTGAAAAGATTTGAACCTGCAACGGTAACTCGTCCTGCAAAATCATACAATATTGCTGCAACAGATGCTGATTTCAAATTCCCACAAGTATTGCGTGGTAGTTTGGCAATTGACCAAAAATTACCTGGCGGAATCGTTGCAACAGTAGAAGGTATGTACAGCAAAACATTGAATGATATGTTGTATTACCAAGCTAACTTGAAAGCTCCCGCAACTAAATTTGCTGGTGCTGATACTCGTCCTCGTTACAACAATACAAAGTATGTTTCTTATGTAACTGATGCGACTGTATTGTCAAATTCATCTTCAAGCTACGGTTATTTTGTAACTGCAAAATTAGAAAAAGCACCTGAAAAAGGTATTGGTGGTGTAGTTGCCTACACTTTTGGTAACGCACAAGATTTTATGAGTGCAGGCTCTATCGCATTCTCATCTTGGAGAGATGTATCTTCTGTAAATGGTAACAACTTTTTAGATTTATCTTACTCTAACAATGACCAACGTCACCGTATAATTGGTGCATTGACTTACCGTATTGAGTATCCATTTGTAAAAAATAAGTTCTTAGGTGCTACTCAAATCTCTTTGTTGGGTGAATCTTACAACCAAGGTCGTTATTCATTCACTTACTCAGGTGATATGAATGGTGATGGTGTTGCTGGCAACGATTTATTATATGTTCCAGCTGACAAATCTCAAATGACTTTTGAAGAATTTAAAGGAGCAAAAGCGGATAAATCAGTGATTACTTTCACAATTGACCAGCAAAAAGACGCTTACGAAGCATTTATCAATCAAGATAAATATTTGACAACACGTCGTGGAAAATATGCTGAACGTAACGGTGGTTTATTCAACTTTGTAAGTCGTTTTGACTTCAACTTAATACAAGAATTGCGCCCTGTAATCAAAGGCAAAACACATACTATTCAGTTCCGTGCGGATATTTTCAATATCGGCAACTTATTGAACAAAGAGTTTGGTGTTGGTTACCGTTTGAATACAAGCGCACCGTTGGTATTTAGCAAAGTTGATGCAAATGGTACACCTATCTACAAAATGGCAACGCTCAAAGACGCAGCTGGTAATGATACTATCAATTATTCTTCGTTCACTCGCACGACTAACATCAGCGACTTGTGGCAAGCACAATTGGGTATTCGTTATAGCTTCTAATATTGGATATTAGATATATTGTATAAAATAAAAAACGCTTCACATTCATTTGTGGAGCGTTTTTTTATTTATTTTTCAATCGAGAGGTCGGAAAAGAATAACTTAC
>JAYWHK010000287.1:0-6749 GCA_043777755.1 Saprospiraceae bacterium | reverse complement strand
AGTTAGTGGTTGCGCTTCAAAAACGGCAACGTTAAAATACACCAAATCAGTGACGCGTACTTGGGTAGCACTCGATAATGCTGGAAATACTAGCACTGTCGTGCAAAGAATGTTTTTAAGAGATATGCAAGCTCCTACGGCAATTTGTAAGGATATTATAGTAAGTATTGGGTCTTCTAATGTGTCTGTTTTAGCTTCGCAAATCAACAATGGTAGTAGTGATAATTGTACCGCTACTGCTGCATTGAGTTATGCTATTTGTAGAAATATTGGTATTGTTTGCAACTATGCTGGTGGAATCTCTTTGACTCCAAGCATGATTCCTACGGGAAGTAATTTTGCAAATATCTCCGTAACACTCAGAGTAACAGATGCTTGTGGAAACAATGGAACTTGCACCGCAATGATTCGACTACAGAAAATAAGCAATTTGACCAATGGAAATACGAATGACAACAATGCTACAGATTTGTCTATCACTTCGGATAGCAAAGAGGAATTAGGCGCTACACCAGCGACTCCATCCACGATTGATGCGAATCACGGGAGCTTGAAATGTTTCCCAAATCCATTTAGTGACAACTTAAATTTGGAATATAATTTAGCGAAAGCGGCATCAAAAGTAACGCTAAAAGTATATGACAATCAAGGTCGTTTGGTCACAAGCAGCGAACAAGGTGAACAATTGGAAGGATTTTATCAAGTCAATTGGAATTTGTCTGATTTAGCATCAGGTATGTATCATGTTTGTTTAGAAATAGATGGAAAATGTACAAAAGTAGAGCGCGTGGTTAGATTGCAATAACTGGAGTTCGGGTTTTAACCCGAATAAAAACCGACATACAAAAGCAACGCTGATGTATGGCGGTTTTTTTATGTCAAACGAGCAAAATTTGGCTTATTTTTTAATTTTAAAATATTATACGCAGCGGATATTAGATATTAAAGATATTACAAACGCTTGGTATTCAATATTTTGCATAAATGTAAAATTCCAAAACCACTTTCCGATCTGTATACGACAATAAAATTAATTAATTTTTAATTTAAATTTGCAAAAGCGGTTACATACTTAGTACCTTTGCATCAAATTATAAATTAAGTAAATTTTTAACTTATGAAAAAGCATAACTTTAACGCTGGCCCAGCGATTTTACCAAAAAGTGTTATCAAAGAAGCATCAAAGAATGTGATGAATTTAGACAATAGTGGTTTGTCTATTTTAGAAATATCTCACCGTTCAAAAGCATTTGAAGCGATTTTAGAAGAAGCCAAAAGCCTTACAAGAGAACTTCTGGGTATTGGTGATGAGTATGAAGTATTGTTCTTATCGGGCGGAGCGAGTTCTCAATTCTACATGGTGCCATTGAATTTTTTAGGTGACAATGAAACAGCTTGTTACGTGGATTCTGGCGTATGGGCGAATAAAGCCATCAAAGAAGCTAAAAATTATGGAACAGTAAATGTTTTGGGTTCTTCAAAAGAAAGCAATTATACCTACATTCCTAAGGATTTTAAAACGCCAAAAGAGGCAAAATATTTGCACATTACAAGCAATAACACGCTCTTTGGTACAGAATATTTCAAGTTTCCAAAAACAGATTTGCCCGTTGTTTGCGATATGTCGTCTGATATTTTCAGTCGCCCGTTGTCAATGGACAAATTTGACTTGATTTATGCAGGCGCACAAAAAAACTTAGGCCCAGCTGGTGTAACATTGGTGATTGTCAAAAAAAGTTTCATGGAGCGTGCCGTGAGTGGTCGAATGATTCCAACAATGTTGAATTACGTTACACACGCCAAAGAAGGCTCAATGTACAATACACCGCCAGTTTTTCCGATTTATACATGTATGCTGACGATGCGTTGGATAAAGTCAAAAGGTGGATTGAAAGGAATGGAGCGTCGTGCAAAACGTCGTGCAGAACTTTTGTACAATGAAATTGACACAAATCCATGTTTCAAAGGAACAGCAGTAAAAGAAGACCGTTCTCGTATGAACGTTTGTTTTTTAGCGGAAACACCAGAAATTGAAGCGCATTTATTGCAATTGTGCAAAGACAATGGCGTTGAAGGAATCAAAGGACACCGTTCTGTAGGTGGATTCCGTGCATCAATGTACAATGCAATGGAAATAGACAGTGTACAAACTTTAGTAAATCTTATGCAAGAAACAGCTAAGAAATTTGCAAAATAAAATATAAATCCTTGTTTTTTATAAAAAAAACAGACTATACGTTTGCAAATTCTAAAAAATAGCTATACCTTTGCACCTCAATTCGAAAATGTAGAGAATGAAATCAAATCTTAAACAGTTTTCTATTCCCATTAAGGGATTAAAACAAAGTTTCTATCAGTTTGATTTTCAATTAGATAAGTCTTTTTTCAGTGCTTTTGACGAAAGTGTGATTACTGATGGCAACATTAATGTAAAAATGGAATTGCACAGAAAAACGAGCCACTTAGAATTGAATTTCGATTTTGAAGGAACAATAAAATCAGAATGTGATAGGTGTTTGGTCGAAATTGATTTGCCTGTCGAAGGTCAAAACCTCATCGTCGTAAAATTTGCAGAAGATGAGCAGGAGGACGAAGACGAAATCATTTACATTCACCCAGAAGCGCATGAGCTGAAAGTAGCACATTATATTTATGAATACGTGACACTTGCTGTTCCGATGCGTAAAGTATATGACTGCGAAAATGATGAAATTCCTCCTTGTGACGAAACCATGCTCGCTTATTTGTCAAAAAATGTCAGTGACGACGAAATAGATTTCTATGGAGAAGATACTGATACTGATGCAGACACTGATAGCGATGATGACCGCAACGATGGAAATAGTAATCCACTTTGGGATTCACTCAAAGACCTAAAATTATAATTTTTTTTGGAAAATTATACAGAAAAAAAATATTTTTTTAAATTATAAAATATTCATAAACAGTATTTTATGTATTTAAAAATTTTTATAAAATAAAATTTTAGTTTTTATAACCTGACTGCCGAAAGGCAAGTCTCAAATAGATAAGCGATGCCTAATCCACGGACGAGACACTCAAAACGTCGTACGAGAGCAAGAAGAACGCACTACAAGGCTGAATTGCCTACATTAGCGACTTGCAAAACAACTGGTGAAGTTCACCGTTTCCATACTGCTTACAAGCACGAAGGTAGCCTTTTTTACAAAGGTAAAATGATTGTGCAAGGGAAAGTTGTAGCTGAAACCGAAGAGTAACCATTCTCACGAAAAATATATTAAGCTCCCATAGTCAATATGTGGAGCTTTTCGTGTTTATCATATTTTTATAAAAATAATAATTTACAATGAAGACAATCATTCAGACAGCCAATGCGCCTGCGCCTATTGGTCCATACAATCAAGCAACGCTACACAACGGAACGCTCTATATTTCTGGTCAAATTCCATTAAATCCCACAACAGGAGAACTAATGATGGCTGACATCGAAGAAGAAACACACCAAGTCATGCAAAATCTCAAAGGGATTTTGGAAGAGGCTGGTTGTACTTTTGAAAACGTGTTGAAATGTTCTGTTTTTGTAAGTGATATTAATTTATTCGCACGTATCAATGCCGTTTATGGTCAATATTTCAACGAAGCAACCGCACCTGCAAGAGAATTGGTGCAAGTAGCAAATCTCCCAAGGTTCGTTAATATTGAAATTTCGGCGATTGCAGCAGTGAAGTAAAGAATACTTTTTTAAGAAATAAAAAACCTTGTTTGAAATACAAACAAGGTTTTTTTATTTTTATCAATCACTTTTTTTTCATTATTCGTTGAAAAAATGTGTCTTTTTTATGTTTTGTACGTCATAACAATTAGTAATTTCTTAACTATAAAACGCTTTAAATGTGCTAAAATACTTTCTTAATTGAAATTAACTCGTATCTTTGCCGCCACAAATCATTTTTTATTATTTTTCAAGCAAAACCACCAACGCTAAACAGAAAAATTGAGTAGGCAAGCACAAATACAGGCTTTATCAGATTCCGAAATTATTCGGGAATACCTGCGGACACAACGCTCGGATTACTTCAGTATGCTTTATCGTAAGTATGCTGACAAGGTTTATCGTAAGTGCGTCACATTGCTGAAAGACCAAGGTAAAGCAGAAGATGCTACGCAAGAGATTTTTGTGAAAGTAATGATGAATTTGGCAAATTTCAATGAAAAAGCCCAATTCTCGACTTGGGTCTATTCCATTACCTATAATTTTTGTATTGATATTATCCGAAAAGAAAAAAAATCTAAAAATCTTTTTGTTGATGATATTGAACGAGCGCCCGATGTAGCCGACGAAATTCCCGATGAGTTTTTATTGAGTATGGAAATCAAGCGTCTGCGTATTATTTTGGACAAAATTCCAGCTGATGATCATGCCATTCTTCTAATGAAATACCAAGATGATATGTCCATCAAAGAAATTGCTGATGCGCTGAACAAAACGGAAAGTGCCGTAAAAATGAAAATTAAACGGGCAAAAGAAAAATCACAATACGTTTATCAAGAGCTTTTCAAAGATGAAGAATAAATTCTCTCTAAGCAAAGAACTTTAAAATTGATTATTAACTTTTTAATATATATATCATGGATAGTTTTAAAAGACTCTTAGAAGATGATGACGACGAGTTTTCTATCCCTGAACAGAGGCTTAGGGATATAGAGAACCGAGTTCAACGCTCGACTCAGCAAGTGCGTTTTGTAGCGAACACTGCCGACCTTTTTGTACCCAAGGCTGTTAATGCTATGATGGCTATGTTTGGCGCAAACAATATACGCAGACAAAAGCCCAATTCACCTTCAGCAAATCATTTTTCTGACCCAGCAAACTCGTAAGAAAATATGATGTTTTATGTATAAATTTATGGTAATCTATTAGATTATCATAAATTTATCATAAAAAAACAGTTCAACCAAGTAAAACGAAGATTTAAATAAACAAACACAATGGAAATTTTATCCCAACTCTACCTCCAATTTACTTCCATGCTGCCTCGTTTGATGGCGGCTATCGCCGTTTTAGCCATAGGTATTTTTATTGCCAATGCAGTTGCCAAAATCGTTGGGAAATTACTCATGGCTTCTGGTATTGATTCGATAGGTGATAAACTCAACGATATTGATATTGTTCAAAAGTTCAATGTCAAAGTTGCCATTAGTGGAATGGTTTCTAAGATATTGTATTACATGATTTTGCTGATTTTTATCATAGCAGCAACGGATATTCTGGCGATGCCTGCCATTTCAAAATTAGTTTCAGACATTATTAATTATGTTCCGCTTCTCATTACCGCAGGACTTGTACTGATGTTGGGAACAATGTTGGCTGATGTTATCAAAAGTGTTGTACTTACCACTTGCCGTTCATTGGGGATTGCCTCAGGAAATGTGATTGCCAATGTTGTTTTTTATTTTATTTTCATCAATGCGATTGTTGTTGCCTTATCACAAGCACAAATTGATACTGGTTTTATAAAAAATAACCTAACTGTTTTGTTAGGTGCAATTGCAGGTGCATTTGCTTTGGGTTATGGCTTGGCATCTAAAGATTTGATGTCAAGTTTTTTGGCTTCTTTTTATCACCGAGATCGTTTTGATGTAGGAGATACCATCTCTATTGATGGCGTGACAGGCGAGATTGTAGAAATGGATAACGCTTGTATTGTCATTCAAAACGAAGGAAAACGTATCATCATTCCTTCCAGCAAATTACACTCGCATAAAGTAGAAATTCACGACCAGAAAATGTTGCGATAAAAGGCAAAAAGCAAAAAAAAGTCACTGCTCTTTTGCAATGACTTTACGAATTCAGACTATGAGAAAACCAACAAAAGGAAAGTTTGCTATAAAAACAAAATTTAGATTGGAATATTTTTATATTTTCGTATCAAAGAAAACACCTAAAATGCTTTCAATACGGTAAAATGTTTCTTTTACAGGCATGATGCTACCATTTTCTATATTTTCTAATTGTTTTTGACTTATTTGCAAAGCATTTACCAGTTGCTTCACTGAATAATGCTGTTTGATACGCTCGTTTTTGATTTTTGTCCCAAAAGCCAAGTAAGGCGTGTGGCTACTTGCTTTCAAGTCTGTTTTATGAAGACTCGATGAGTAGGTATTGCAAGTGGGCTGTTGGTATATCAAAGTAGAAACCACACCAATCATTAAAAGAATTAAACCAAATTTTACCATAGTTGCGATTGTTTTAAAATTAAAAAAAACTTGTTGATAATGTGTAAATTATGGTAATTTAAAATAGTATTTTTTGTGAAAATACCTGAAAACCTGTGCCGAAAAGAAGATAATTTTTATAATATACACGTCGGAAAGTGGTTTTGGGATTTTGCATTTATGCAAAATATTGAATACCAAGCGTTTGTAATATCTTTAATATCTAATAACCAATATCCGTTGTGTATATGATTCTACCTTTTTTAGGATTAAAAAACGACACAGGCATCAGGATTTCGTGAAAACGCAAAAAACTAAACCCAAAATTATGACTAAAAATTCATTGACAGTAGTTCACGCTGGTTCGAGCGCAGACTTATAATTTGATGTTATAGTTTCCATATTGCGTATTCACAGTAGTTCGACTGAATGATGTTCCCGAGAAAATGCTCTTAAGCGGGCGTTCAAAATTAATTAGTATTATTTTGTCGTTGAGAAAAAAGTTATAAATAACTGACTATAAGGAAGTTATTTATGATTTTTTGAGCAAT
>JAYWHK010000286.1:0-6786 GCA_043777755.1 Saprospiraceae bacterium | reverse complement strand
TTCTTTGCGTAAACTCATCGCCACAAGATACAGGGTTTTTGTAAAATATTTATTTTTTTACTAAATATAACCTGAGTAGTTACTAAAATTTTAGTGTCTAAAAAATTTATACCTAAAATTTCAAAAACTGGAACATCGAGTTTACAATGCAGATTTATGCATTATCTAAATTAAAGTAAGCTGCTGGCATTAAAAATTATTTATTGCTTTTTGAACAACCGACTGAAAAAACAGTAATAATGTCAATATTAGATTAGATACGCAAGAAGTTAGAAGTTTTAAAAATATTATTTATTCATTATTAATCATTTCCTTACAGTGGATTCTATTTTTATAAAAAAATTTTCAGCAAAACCTTTACTTGTTCGCTCGCCTGGTCGGGTCAATCTCATTGGCGAACATACGGATTACAACGAAGGTTTTGTACTTCCCGCAGCAATTGACAAGGCAATTTATGTAGCCATTTCCAAAAGAAATGATACAACAATAAGTCTTTATGCTGTCCAATTTGACGAAAGCTATGAAGTACTTTTGAGCGATATTGCACCTTCAAAATACTGGCATACTTATATCTTAGGTGTTGTTAATCAGTTGATTATCAGAGGTTATCAGATTGGCGGATTCAACATGACGATTGATGGAGATGTGCCACTTGGTGCAGGATTGTCTTCGTCGGCAGCATTGGAAAGTGCTGTTGTCTTTGCGCTCAACGAACTTTTTGGCTTAGGCATTGACCGCTTGGAAATGACCCAAATCGCTCAAAAAGCCGAACAAACTTACTCGGGCGTGATGTGTGGCATCATGGATATGTTTGCGAGTATTATGGGCAGAAAAAACCACGTTATCCGCTTGGATTGTCGTGATTTGTCTTATCAATATTTTCCTTTGGAGTTGGGCGATTACAAAATCGTACTTTTCAATACACAAGTGAAACATTCTTTGGCAGAAAGTGCATACAATGATCGTCGCAATCAATGTGAGGAAGGTGTCCGCATTTTGCAACAAAAACACCCTGATATAGTCAGTTTACGCAATGTTACGACGATGATGTTGGACGATGATTTTTTGAAAAAAGCAGGTCAAAGCGTTTTTAACAAATGCCAATATGTTGTGGAAGAAAACCTACGTTTATTGACAGGTTGTGAACTTTTGCAAAAAAATGACATCGCTGGTTTTGGAAAAAAAATGAACCAAACACACCTTGGATTAAGCAAATTGTATGAAGTCAGTTGCTCCGAATTGGATTTATTGGCACATTGGGCAAGCAAAGAACCTGCAATAGCTGGTGCGAGAATGATGGGCGGAGGCTTTGGTGGCTGCACTATTAACCTTATCAAAGAAAACGAAATAGACGATATTTTTAATCGTTTTTCGCCAAAATACCTTGCCGAAACAGGCAAAAATCTCAAAATGTACGTGACAAGTCCGCAAGACGGAACAAACCTATTTATATGAATTTCAACTTCACAGAACATCCGCATCGAAGATTAAACCTACTGTCGGGCGAATGGATATTGGTTTCGCCGCATCGCAGCAAACGACCTTGGCAAGGAAAACAGGAACAAATCGTAGCAATGCAAAGACCTCATCACGACCCTGAGTGCTACCTTTGTGCTGGAAATAAACGTGCTGACGGTTCTCAAAATCCACCTTATGAAGATGCTTTTGTGTTTGTCAATGACTTTTCAGCGTTATTGGACAATACGCCACAGGGCAAGCTGAATGACAGTGATTTGTTGGTGGCAGAAAGTCAGTCTGGTATTTGTAAAGTCATTAGTTTTTCGCCTCGCCACGACCTTACTATGGCTGAAATGGACATCGCTACAATTGAAAAAGTAGTAGATGTTTGGCAAAAAGAATTCATTGGTCTTTCGGAAGATCCGACGATTCGTTACATTCAAATTTTTGAAAACAAGGGCGACACGATGGGTTGTAGCAATCCACATCCGCATGGGCAGATTTGGGCAAGTTCGGCAATACCGAATGAAATCTACAAAGAAAACATAGCACAAGAGCAATATTTCAAGAAAAATGGACTCAGTTTGCTCAAAGATTACTTGGATTTGGAACTGCAAAAACAAGAGCGCATCGTAGCAGAAAATGAATATTTTGTAGTTTTAGTGCCTTTTTGGGCAACTTGGCCCTACGAAACCATCGTCATCAGCAAACGCCATGTACAAGACATTAGCCTTTTTACGGCTGATGAAAAAAAGGCGTTGGCAGCTATTTTGAAAAATATTTTGGTGCGTTATGACAACCTGTTTGAGGTATCTTTTCCTTATTCGGGCGGTATGCACCAACAACCTGTCAATGACGGATTTCACGAAGCATGGCATTGGCATTTTCATTTTTATCCGCCCTTGTTGCGCAGTGCAACGGTCAAAAAATTCATGGTTGGTTACGAAATGTTGGCAAATCCACAACGGGACATTAGCGCAGAATGGGCAGCGGAGCGATTGAGGAGTGTGGCGGAAGTGCATTTCAAAGGATAAAGTTTAGAATGATGAATATTCAAGAGTCATATTAAGTTTAAATTGACTTTAAATTAAAGTTATTTTAAACTTAATATGGCTCTTTTCTTTCTTTTTTAAAATAAATATTTATAAAAAAGAAAGAAAATTATAACGGAGTAAAACCTAATTATAACTTTTTATACGGAGTACTTTTTCCAACTAAGAATCAATTGCTAAGAATGAAGATAATTTTTTATACACAACTATAACTTTTTATACGGTCAATTCAGTGAAAAAAATTTTCAAAATGAGTTTAATATAACTTTAAAATAAAGTTATATTAAACTCATTTTAAGTTACATCACTACCCTACTCTATTTTTAAAGATAACAAAAAATACTGAACTATAACTTTTTATACGGTGCTGCGCAATTTTTTTTACATTTTTCAACAAAAAAGCTATCTGATACTTCTCAAAGGTGTTTTTAAGTCTAAACGATGATTTTTTTAAGTTTAATTTTTTTAAAATTAAAGAAAAAGAAAGAAAACAACAACAAATTTTTGTCTTTTTTCCTTGTTGTTGTTTTCTTTTAGTTTTCTAAAGATGTTTTCTATTGTTTACACCCCTTGTAACTGTATGATTATCAATAAGTTATAAGCCTAACTATAACCTTTTATACGTACAACTATAACTTTTTATGCGAAATAGCAGTCTTAACTATAACTTTTTATACGTACAACTATAACAAAATATACGACAAAATAAAATAAGTATAACTTTTTATACGGAAGTTTTGTCGTATAAAAAGTTATACTTAGATTTGCAGTATAATTTACTAACGTCTATGAGTGATATAGTCCAAATTTACAATTCGGAGTTTTATTTTGTGCAGTCCAATCATCTGATTGAGGCTCGAAATAAAACGCCTTTGACTTTTTTGGAAAAATTGATTTTTGCCAAAATGTGTGCGATGATTGACCCCAAAGACACAGATTTTATTGATTATACGATTTATATTCGAGATGTGATTGAGATTTTGGGCATCACGGACGGTGGCGGAGCGTATCAAAACATCATTGATGCAGCCAAAAAATTGAAATCTCGAGAGATTACGATAGTCGTGAAGGACAAAGAGTCGGGTCGGGAAGAAATCCTCGACACAAGCCTTGTGATTGGTGTAAAACGGGCAAAAGTAACCAAAGATGCTCGTGAGATGTACGTTAAATTGTCTTTTCATCCCGATTTGAAGCCTTATTTGTTGCAATTGAAGAATAATTTTACGTTGTTGGACATTCGTAATTTTGTACGTTTACATTCGAGTAGCACGATGCGGATTTACGAATTGTTGAAGCAATATGAAAATACCAATTCCAAACAGCGTGAAATTTCGCTCGAAACGCTCAAAAATATGCTTGGTGTGACCGAAAAATATCCAATGTATGGCAATTTTAAGCAAAAAATTTTGGAAGAAGCCCAACGTCGTATCAATGAAAGTACAGACATTAGTTTTACTTTTGAAGAAGTTAAAATTGGGCGAAAAGTAACAGGAATACGTTTTAAAATCTTGAAAAAAACTGCCGTTGCCGCCAATACAATCACTACTACGGGCGATGTACAGGTATTACAAGAGCCGCCAATACGTGATGAAATCACTCAAAATCAACTATTTAACGAGCTTTATGCTGTCGTAAAGTCTTGGAATATTACTGCCACTACCCTACTCCACTTGATTGAAGATTATGCGCCCGAAGTGCTGCGTTCTGCGCTTCGATTGACGCAAAAAAATGAAAAACAAGGTAAAATTAATGATAATATTGGTGGATTTTACATAAAAGCGGTCAAGGAAGGTTTTATAGACAACACTGAACGTGCCAATCAAGAACGTGAAAAACGCCGTGATACGGCACTTATAAAGCGTCAGTACGAAGAAAGTCGAGAGCAAAAAGCAATCAAACAAAAAGCAATATTGGTACAATTACAGACAAAAATCGCTATGGATTTGCTCGCAAAAGATGCCAATTTGAAAGCAAAAGCCATTGAAAAAATGCAAAATAGCCTTTTTGGTCGTACCGTTTATGATGCTGCGATCAGTTTTGAAGAGAATCTGAAGTCGCCGCTATTTGTTTCGGCGGTCGTTTCGGCAGTGATGAGCATTAGCCCCGATGATTTTGATAATATTGCTGTTTAGCCTGTAGTCGGAAGATCCAGCTTCCGATAAGCACTAAAATTAGATAAGATTTAAAATATATAATAAAAAAACCCGTATAAAAAGTTATAGTAACCTTTTATACGGGTTTTTTTATTGAAAACAACTTTAAAATGACTTTATTTTAAAGTTAAAATAAAGTCATTTTGTATTTTATCATATTTGTCTTGATTTTCTAAAAATGTTGAAACTACTCCATACTGTGATTTGTACATTTCTTACAGCCCAAATAGTTAGGTGTAAAATTTGGATAAATCGTAACCTTAAAACAGCTCGAACAAAAAGTTATTATAACTATTTATACGGATACTTTTGATATTAATATTTCTGCCTTAAGTGCTTCATAAATCCTTTAGGTAGAAAATCCAGTCAAAGTTAAAATTACTTAAAATGAAGTCATTATAACTTTATAATGACTTCATTTTAAGTTAAAAATTTGTTTTTCATTAAAAATCAAAAACTCATAATATCCGTTTTAAGCCATTTTAATAATCGCTACTTAAAGTTGATAGTGTTTTTAGTATTATACACCCAAAAGCGATTTTATCAGCTAAAAAACAAAATCAAACACTCAATAAAATATTTCATTTACATAGTATTTCATTTTTTTGAAAAAATAAATATCATTTTAACTTTAAAATAACTTTAAAAATAACTTAAAATGAAGTCATAATAACTGTGTTTTGAACAATGAATATTTTTTGAATTGATGATTGATGAATAAACATAATGACGAATATGCTACGTTATTCGTCATTCAAAAATATTCATCATTCACCATTATTTTCATTCAGCATTGTTCTCTCTCCCCATTTTTTCGCCGATAGCCTCCATGAACCAATCGTGACGAGCGATAGGAATTTTGCGAGTAGAAATCAGCGCATCAATCTCGTCCAAGATACTCGGAGTGATGCGAAGTTGAACGGGAACTTTGCCGCCTTTGAGCAATTTTTTCCCCGTGTTAGCCTTGTCAGCGGGAGCATCTACTTTTTTAGGCACTCCGCCACCTTTGTTTATGAGCGCATCAACATCAACCGTTGGCGCAGGATTTGTATTTTTAACAGGTTTTTTCGATAAAGCCATGTTGTATTTTTTTTATTGAAAATAGACATTTCAAAGATGTGAATTTTTTTCAAAATGTTATTATAAATTTATATTAAGTTGATTTTATATTAAGAGCGTTTTTTCGCCGCATCAATCAATTGCTGAAACATTGCTTCGACTTCTTGTATTGCTTTTTCGTCGCTTGGTTTGTATTCGACGACAGCTAATCCTTTAGAAGCAGCATTGGCATAAATTTTACGATGCCCAAGTGTAGCCGTCAAAACGGATAGAGTAGGGGAGTCCTTCAAAAACTCTTTTGCGTCATCATTGTCTGCACCACGAGCATCAAGGCGATTAAGTACCGCCACCGCTACCAGATTAGGATTGGCAGGTTGCATTTCTTCAATCAAACGAACCACTTTTTCGAGCGTCCACATATCAAACGAGCGAGGCACAAACGGCACAATATACATATCCGAAACGACCATAGCCGCACGCTGACTTGTCGTATCACGACCGCCCGTATCAATCACGATGTCGTCATATTTATCTTTGAGTTTCAAAATCTCGGTGCGAACTGCCGCATCAGCCAACTGAATAGCTGTATAACCCGACCCATTCGGCAAGGTTTCATTGCGCCAATACGTAAAATCTGTGGCAGTTTCTTGGTCATCGGCATCAACCAGTAGCACATCTTTTCCAGCTCGGGTCAGCATGACTGCCAAATTAGTAGCGAGCGTTGTTTTTCCCGATCCACCTTTTATTCCTCCAACGGTATAAATCATATTTAAGTTTATTTTAAGTTTATTATCAATTTATTTTAAAGTTATTTTAAGTAACTGATGTTACACAGAAGGTGTGGAACACCGCAATATTTGTAGCAAATAGTATGGTCTTAGTATGTAGGTGCAGCATACCTTTGTAAAAAAATAAAAAACAAAATGTAATTTTGTGAGAGAAAAAAGGGAAGGATAGATTAAGATTGAAGGTGCAGTAGGAAAAACCAGTGTGCGTTGAAGAGTCCCTATCCTTTTACTTCAAACAATACCGGACAGTTTAGGAGGCGATGAAGCCTGAGTGAA
>JAYWHK010000285.1:0-6824 GCA_043777755.1 Saprospiraceae bacterium | reverse complement strand
AAAAACACTTATTAGCATATCTTTATGTTTCATTTTCTAACACAAAGATAGGCGATTTTATCATAAGCTAATAATTCGAAATACTGGAACATCGAGTAATAGCAATTGTTTAGACACCCAGATTGGGACATTATTTGGTGCAACTTTTACCCAAAACCCTATTCCAGATTGTGTCACGAATATGCCACAAGACGTATGGTATAAATTCAAAGCAATGCAAAAAATGCAAACTGTTGAGCTTGAAATCTTGACACAATCTGAAAACAAAAAAATACAATACGATATTTTTCAACGCATCAATGGAAAAATTGTACCTTACAATTGCGATACTGATTATTTATTAAAAAATACTTTTTTTACCGAAAAAGACAGTATTTACTTTGTTAGAGTGCGAAATCATAGTGAAAATCAACCTTTTTTCAAAGAAAACACTTTCAAAATTTGTATCACTTCGCCAAAAATAGATGCTCCGCCAGTCAATGACAAAGTTTGTGATGCGATAGCTTTGGAAATGAACGAAACAGGGTTTCCTTTTACACCAAAACGCTACACAACGCAAGGCGCAACACCAAGCATTTTGCCAAAAATTACTTGTGATAATTTCTCTAATTTTGATTTTAGCGAAAAAAGAACCCCTGATGTGTGGTTTAAATTCAAAGCTGTTGATTCAGTGGCAACTTTGGTTTTGAGTGACAAAATCAGTGAAAGTAACACTACATTTGAGACAGAGTTGTTCTTTTTTCTTTACAAAAACGAATGTGATAGTATCTTGTTGCAAGATTGTGAAATCAATTTTTATCAAATTAAGGGTTTAGAAAAAGGAAAAATATACCATATAAGAACAATTGGTTTAGCACGAAGTCCATTAAAATACACAACTTTTGGCTTGCATTTGGACACATTACCCAAGTTTTATCCCAAAAATGATTTTTGTAAAAATGCCATTATATTGCCCATGAATATTGGCTACAAAACGAAATTTTACGAAAAATGCCGACTTTACAATGCCACTTGCGATAGTATTCCGCCTAATGTATTTGGCAATGCTTGCAAAGATGCCTATCCTTACAATGTTGATGTTTGGTATAAATTTGTAGCAACACAAGAGTTTCATCTCCTTGTACATAATAATATTACAAATCCTAACAACACTAAGATTACGAAAGAGGTATTTCGTGGCAATTGTGACCAGTTAATTTTAGAAAAATGTAGCAATGATGTTTTTGATACAGGGCAATTAATCCTTGATGACTTGACCATTGGCACGACCTATTTTGTTAGGGTTCATCTTAATAGTTGGGCTAATAACACCAAATTTCCTTATGAGTTTAATATTTCTGTCAATGAACCAACTGTATTTGATGCAAATAAGTGTTCAACTTCTAAGGAGATTTTAGTAAGTGATTTTATAAAAAAAGATACGTTTTACACAGAAATAAATAAAAAAGTGAGATGGTATAAGTTTAAGCCCAAGCAAAAGCATGTTGTTTGGGAGGTTTTGAATTTGCATAATTATGTGCCTGGTTCGATTGAGTTTCAATTATATGAAGATTGTAAAGTAAACGGATTATTCTTTCCACCACCTACATTTTACAATGCTGAAAAAAAGTTATTGATACTTGACACCTCCAAAACGTACAATATTAAATATTTAGCTGGTCCACACGTAGCATTTGATTTTCAATTGTACTACTTACCCAATATTCCAAAAAATGAAACTTGTAAAGACGCTAAATTAATCCCTATTAATCCAACATTGATGGCAATAAATAGCGTCAAAGATACGATGGACAATCGTTTAGGTTATTCTGAATTGAACAGTAAATGGTATGAATTTACACCAACTCAAACCGTCCATCATTTAGTTATCAAAAATTTTAAGCCACAATTAGATACTTTTTCTTTTGGAACTGCTGGATTTGCAACGAAAGATTGTCAATATATTCAAAATGTTCACGCTGGCAATATTTTAAATGATACGATACTTGTTTTTGAACGACTGAAAGTTGGTGAAAGAATAAAATTTCAATTGATACATACAAACTACCCTTTCAACGTGTGGCGGTTTTACGATACTTATGATATTGCATTTGTTTCGCCACCAATACACAAGGAAGACGAATGTGGCATAGCAAAAGAATTGGATATCTCAAGCAATAAAATATTTCCTATTGACCATAAATGGTCTTCGATAGATTCTATTTATAGCCATTCTTGTGGTAATTTTTTTGGTACAAAAGCAATTTGGTATAAAATTAAACCTATAAATAATACCTATAAATTCAAGTTTTCTAACATAAAAACAAATTTCGAGTACTTATCAGCAGAGCAATTTACGATTCAAGTATTGAAAGGAACTTGTAATAATCTTACTCCAGTTGTTTGCAAAATAATCTATGCGCATGATACCACAATGAATGTAGTGTATGAATACACCTTTTCTTTTGTAGATACTTCAGCTTATTATTACATTAAATTGGCAGCAGCAAAGGATATTTCTTACCAAATGTCGATTGAAGCAGTGCCAAACGTAGCCAACGATTTTTGTAAAAATGCGATTACTATTGAACTCAACGAACCTACAAATATCATTCATAAATACACTGGTGATTTAAAAAATACAAATGTTGAAAATACAAATGATTTTTGTAGTTTGGACGAGCGTGACTTGTGGTACAAATTTACGCCAAAAACGGACAAAGCCGCCTTGTATTTTAAGCTAAAAAAACCTATCAACGTAGGTGAAATGAATGGTGGATTATACATCGGAGACTGTAACAATTTATTTCATGTTCAGTGTGTTAGCCCCGAAACCGATAGTTTGGTGATTTTTTATAAGCTAATCCCAAACAAAGTTTATTATTTGAAATTTTCAGACAAAGGCATTGATGGAACTACTGAATTTGATTTCCACCTTATTGATTTACCAAATGAATCGAATGAAGAATGTCAAAGTGCAGCAGAAATCACTGTAAATGAATCACTTACGCCATTGAATTATACGAAGGGAGTGAATGCTTGGAATTTTAGCTCTTTGCATCTTTTACAAGGAGTAGGTGTTTCTTGGTATAAATTCACCGCAACAGCCACACAGCATAGAATTTGGTTTAAATCCAAATATTATGATACTAAAAAAGTACAAATCCATAAAATTGCTGTTCTAAGAGGCGGTTGTGGTGATTTGGTTCTAAATCGTATTATTCAAAACCCTGCCGATAGCAGCAATAGCAGTTTGCTCTTAGGCGGTTTGAATAACGGAGCTGAATATTATATTGCCGTGGTACAAAACTTTGAATTTGGTAGAAAAACAGAAGAAATATTTGAGCTTGCAGTGACCCAAAGCAATGTAAATTTTTCTGCCTATACTTGCCAAAAAGCATTGACAATTCCTGTCAATTTAGGGATCATTCCTTCTCAAAAACTTAATGTAAAAACAGTAGGTTCGCCAATTGAATGGAGCCAAGGTGCTAATTTTACTGAAGTTTGGTTCAAATTTTTAGCTAAATCAAAAAGACATAAAATCATTATTGACAATATTAAGACAGATAGCTTACATGAAGTTAATTATTATGATTTTTTTGTAATCAATTCTTGTGCTGAAGGCTCAGGAGCGCCTATTTACAATACGCAAGACAGTACTTTAGAGGATTTAGTGACAGGAAAATTTTATTATTTTAGCGTAAGATTTTCAAAAATACCAAAAGATTCAGAAAGTCAAATTTTACAGAACAATGCCAATTTAACGTTTGATATTGCCATTGTATCGTATCCGAATCGTCCTAAAAATGACTTAGCAGAAAACGCAATATCACTTCCAGTTAGTGCCAATGCTGTTTGCGCAAATACAACAAAAGGAACAACACTCGCTGCCCAATATGAAACCAATAGTTCGGGTTGCTCGTATGTTCCACGCAGTGTTTGGTACGAATTTATTGCAAAAAAAGGCTATCATGTTATTGATTTAAAAAATCTTAGTCCAAATGCAAAATTGACCTATGAGCTTTTTTTAGAAGAAAACACTTCCAGCTCATTGATTCTTGTTGCTTGCAAAGAAAAAGAAGAATATCCCAACAAGCCTTTATTATTAATCGAAGGAAAAAAATATAAAATAAATATTTTTAATAAAAATCCTTTTGATAACTATGCTGATTTTGAAATTTGTGTAAAAACAATGCTCGAAAACGATGAAATCAATGGCGCAAGCGAACTTATTACTGACCCCGATGGAAAATGTATAGCACCACTTTCCATCGCAAGTGATTTGGCAACAATTACCCTTTCTCCAATTATTCCGCTAAAATCATGTGGTTTTTTAGCACCAACACCTGATATTTGGTTTAAAACCCTGATTAAAAGTAAGGAATTGTATTTTAATTTCATAAAAAAACCACAAGGCACAACGCCCAAAATTGCTGTTTATCGAAATACTGGTTCTGTTGCCTTCATTACAGATATTTGTCAAAATGACACTTTAAAAAATCTTACAATTGGTGAAACTTTATATTTTCGCTTGTGGAGTTATGAAAACATAAAAGGTAGCTACGAAATTTGCGTCAATGGATCTAAAAGCACGACCATTAACGAAAGTCAAAATGATGAAACTACTTTTTTTAGCATCGCACCAAATCCTGTACTGGATAATTTCACCATTATAGCAAATTCTTTTTTTGAAGAAAAAAACCAGTTGTTTATCTATAACACTTTGGGGCAAAAAGTTTTTTCCACCACTTTTTTAGAAAAAAACAAAATAGAAAATATCAATATCGGTACTCTCGCAAGCGGCATTTATTATATTGAAATAATGCAAAACAATAAAAAATGGGTAAAGAAGTTTAGTAAAATTTAGCAAAAATCAAAATTTTATTTTTAATTAAAAAAATAGCCTTATATTTGTAGCGAAAATTCGCTAAACTAAATTAAAATGCAATACATAAGTCATCGTAACCTACGATTTTTACTCCACGAAGTGCTGAAAGCTTCTGATTTAAAACGTTTTGAATACTATCAAGACTACGACCAAGAAGCCTTCGATATGGCACTTGACGCTGCCAAACAAATCGCTGACAATGTGATTTTTCCTTACAACAAGGACATGGATCGCTTCAAAGTCACTGTTCCTGATGGGCGCACCGTACACGTGCATCCGCAACTAAAAAACATCATTCAAGCCATTGCTGATGGTGGCTGGATTTCTGCCAACGCACCTTATGAGCAAGGCGGTAGTCAAATGCCTATTACGTTAGCCAACTGTGGTTTGGCAACGTTTTATGCAGCTTCGATAAACGCTTGCTACCCGTTCTTGACAGCTGGAGCAGCGAACCTAATCGCCACTTACGGTAGTGAGGAACTGAAGCAAGATTACCTACCAAATATGTACTCTGGTGCTTGGCAAGGAACAATGGCACTGACTGAACCTCAGGCAGGAAGCTCGCTTTCTGATGTCATAGCAAGTGCCGAAGCAACAGAAAAAGAAGGTGTTTACAAGATAAAAGGTCAAAAAATATACATTTCTGGTGGTGATCACGATGCCGTGGACAATGTTGTTCACTTACTTTTGGCACGTCTGAAAGGCGCACCTGCTGGGACAAAAGGCATATCGCTTTTTGTTGTTCCGAAATACCGTTTGGACGGTTCTGACAATGACGTTACGACCGCTGGCGTGTATGGAAAAATGGGGCAAAAAAATTATGTTGCTGCCCATTTGATGTATGGCGAAGCGGACAATTGCGAAGGTTACATCGTAGGACAAGCAAACCAAGGTCTGCCATATATGTTCCAAATGATGAACGAAGCTCGTATTGGAACAGGTTTAGTGGCGTTTGCAAACGCTTCGGCTGCTTATTATGCGAGTTTGAAATACGCTAATGAGCGTCCGCAAGGTCGTCACCCAAGCAATAAAGATGCTACTCAACCACAAATATTAATCATCGAACACGCTGAGGTTCGTCGAATGTTGTTGTTGCAAAAAGCCATCGTGGAAGGCGGAATTTCGCTGTTATTGGAATGTAGTTATTTGGCAGATGTCGCGCACGCTGCCGAAGGCGAAGAAAAAGAAAATGCACATTTACTTTTGGAATTATTGACACCAATGGCGAAAACGTATCCTTCAGAAATGGGTATTATTTCGGTCAAAACAGCGATGCAATCACTCGGAGGAGCTGGTTATTGCGACGATTTCCCGATTGAACAGTACTACCGTGAAATCCCAATCAATACCATTTATGAAGGCACAACGACCATTCATGGCATGGATATTTTGGGTAGAAAAATAATGATGAAAAATGGAAAAGCTGTTGAACTTTTCGGAAATGAACTGATGAAAGTGATTGGCGAAGCCAGTACGATAGCAAATTTAGCTCCAATGGCTCAGAAATTAGGTCTTTCCGCTCAAAAACTAAAAGAATGTACGCAACATTTGATTGGTTTGGCAAAAACAGAAACGCCCGAGGTATTTTTAGCCGATGCGACTTTGTATTTGGAGTATTTTGGCTACGTAACGATAGGTTGGCAATGGCTAAAACAAGCTGTTGTTGCTCAAAAAGCACTTGCAACAGCCGAAGGCGAATCAGAATTGAATTTTTACAATGGAAAAATCGCAACCGCTGATTTCTATTTTGAATATGAATTACCAAAAACTCGTCCTTTACACGAAAAACTCCTAAGCAGCAATCGTGTAACCATGACCGTTGATAAAAATTGGATAGTGTAGCAAAACGGATATTAGATATTACTCGATGTTCCAGTTTTTGAAATTTTAGGCATAATTTTTTTTGACACTAAAATTTTATAATTTTTTTATAATTTTTATAAAAATAAAAAATTGA
>JAYWHK010000284.1:0-6842 GCA_043777755.1 Saprospiraceae bacterium | reverse complement strand
TAAGTTTTTCCATCTGGTGAAAAAAGAGCCTGTCCTAATCCAGAATAGTTATCAATCCCTATTTTTTGCTTATCCGCTACTTTTACACCATCAGGATTAAGTAAAATTTTATAATAATTGGGAGCGTTGAACTCTTGTACAATAATCCACCAATCTCGCCCGTTTGCATGGCGAACAGCTGTCATTTTTCCGTAATCTAAGGTATCTCTTAACAATAATTTTCGCCTTTCTATTACCTTACCTAAGCCATTTTCTTCACTCATGTCAATTATAGAGTAAAATATTTGAAAACCGCTAATCTCAGGCATATTTACACTCGAATACCATAATGCAGCCTGTTCGTGCAATAATACATATTGATTTTTATGGTTTGGGAGAGGCAGAATAAGTCCACCTTGTGGTATATAATTTTGCTGTAAAGGGAATTCTGATTCTAAATCTTTATTCAATGAATCACTATTTGTCATGGGTTTTAATAAAGAATTAAAAACGTCATAGCCATTGTATGCCATTAGTAAATTACCAGTTGTATCACAAATAGACGAATTATTTTCAAAAAATTTTGTATGTATTGTAGAGTCTCGCTTAAAAACCTTATTTTCTTTAGAAAAATCGCAAGTAGTAACTCCAAAATAAGTATCTTCTACTATTCCACTTTCTGTAAATGTATAACCCATTACCCAAATTGCATCTTCTTTTTGAGCTTTTATTTTTACAATAATAAAAATAAATAAAAAAATAGTAAATATTCGCATAGCCAACCAAAATAAAAAGCTGTTAAAGTAATTACTTACTCTAACAGCTTTATTTTTAAAATTAATGAATAATGATTATTTTTTCTGTGGTGATTCTATGACCACTATTCCAAATCTCGCAAAATATGACTCCATTTTCAAAGGTATCAGTAGCGATTATTTCCTTGCTATTTATTGCTTTTGAGAAAAGTATTCTGCCATCTATGCTGCGCAAAATGACTTGAGTCGTATTTTTAAATGAACTCTCAATAGTTAAGCTTTTATCAACAGGATTAGGATAAATCTTTACAATATTTTGATTCCAATTTTGAGCGACTTTATTCAAGACAGGGATTTCTTTTATAATAGTTGCACAAATTTTTTCATCGTCAAACTGTTCCTCTCCAAAAAGAGCAAATAAAACCCTTGCTTTTGATACCGAAGCACCAGCAGTCCAATAACACTGATGTGCCAAATGACTTACAAACTCTTTTTCTGACTCATTGAGTTCGTTTTTGCCTGTTGCAAGTATATTCAAATAAATTTCATTGATGCGCTGTTCGTTTTGAGCAAAAATATTTTCTAACTCTATGCTACCATTGAGTTTTTGCGCTTGAGCTATTAATTGCGCTTTGCGCTCATTGATTTCTGTATTGACCGCTTGAATTGTCAAAAATAAGCTATACATTTTATCCAATATTTCAGCACGTTGCGCCATATACATATCAGCATCTTTTGGCGATTGTTCCAAAATCTCGTCAATTTTTTGTAACTGAGCTCTTAATTCTACTTGTACACCTTTTTGTTCCTCAAGGATTGCTTTTTCTTGGTCGTTAGGTAAATCGAATTGCCCCATCAATGCATCAATATCATTGCAGGTTTGCATAGCAGATTTTTTTGCCCAGTCTGCAAAAGCATCTAAATCAGCATCAACACCTACCCAGTCAGGATTTTGTAGCAATTCGTTCAAAACCCATCTGCCACCTTCCCATTGATGACAATCGCCGAATTGCTCTTTGGCAAAGCCATTTTTTGCAATCGTCAGCACCAATTCTGGTATTTCAATTTTGCTCCCTGAAGAACCTTTAAAAATTGGAGCGGGCAAACAAACAGCATCTGTTTGACATATTGCAGTAGTACCAGCATTAGCACCAGTAAACCAGCCAACGGTGGGTATAATATTATTAGGAAAAATAGCGGTTCCTTGTGGATCTCTTATTTCAAACCTTGAAGCAAACCTTAAAGATAGGGAAGGGTTACCTAAAAACCTTGCCGTAGGATTACCCAAAGTACCAGTCCAACGATTACCAGCATGAGTTTGAACACCAACAGTTGTATTTGCCGATAGTCGTAATCCATCAATACTATGTTCGCCAAAAATAGTATTTCTCAGCTGCGTACCATTCGCATTGTTAGAGAGGCGTACACCAATACTCACATTAGAAGTATTATTACAACAAAGTGTATTGTTAAGGCTTGCACTTGAAAGTCCAATACCAGTACAGCTAAGTAGAGGTTGACCATTGTCAGTATTAATATTGTTGCCCCATAGTCTATTATTGGAAGAGTTCACCAATTGAATACCCGTACCATCTTGGTTAGCATCAGTAAATGAAATATTATTGTTATCAATTTCATACCTTCCATCTCTATTCAAACTAATACCCAGACAACCTGTTTGAAGGTTAAATTGATTGCTTTGTATTGTTTTTAGTACATTAGCGGTAGCTGGAATAGCTGGAAATGTCTCCAAACTTATCCCTGCCGCTGCGGGTCCATTAACTGGATTGTTGATATTAAAGGTATTGGTAATGACACCATCTCCTCCGACCCCAATCGTAGAAAGGAAATTTGGTGATTGGAAAAAACGAATACCAAATTGATTTGCACTAATGGTATTGCCTCTAAAAAACCTAAAATCACCTCTCGTATCAACATTATAAATGGCATGAGGTGCATCAACACTGGTATTATCCATCCAGAAGAAATTATTATTAGTAAGGTGAATACCTTTTGTCACGCCTCTGATAATGGCACTATGAATATTATAAGATGAGCTACTCAAATACATACCTGTATTATCTATAACATTAGGAGTAATTTGATTAATAGGTGGTACATTAGAAGCCAAATCCCTAATCAATGGAAAATACATTTCACCAATAGAACGATGTGTTACTATACCATTGTAAATTCCATAAAAGCGATTTTCATGTATTTTTGAATTAAAAAGCCCAACATCAAAAGCAGCAAAAGTTCCGTATATGCCTGCATAACCTCTATTGTTTAGTCCGCCAACAATATTAACATTTGGGTCGTAATGCGGCAGTAAATTCCTTTCACAATGAAAATCATTGTCACTTATCCTTACATTAAAAGCATGAGAAAGAGATTGTAGCGGGATACCATCAATATTAATTCCAATATGGTTATTAAGAAAATGATTTCTACTAATGTCTCCATTGTTTCCACCTCTAAAATGAAAAGCATATACAGCATCTTCAATAATGTTATCATGTGCATTGATATTAGCACCATTAGCAGCTATGCTATTTGAATAATCAAAATAAATACCTTTCCAGAGATTTTTACAACTATGAATATGGTCGTCAGACAAAGTTAATCTTATACCTCTATTGACATAAATTTCCGAACCTGGCTGCATAACCATTTCTGCATGATTAAAAGTGAAATCAGTATCAATTCTCAATCTACCAGCAATAGTAATACAGCCATGAATATTGCCATTGTAAGAAATACCAACTGCATTGTAAAAATTACTTTGAGATAAGATAATCTCAGTTTGTCCAGCGTCAGGAACAAGGTTGAATGTATTGGCTTTTGAACAAGGGCAGTCAGGAACTATAGGGCATTCGATTACTACAAAATTAATAGTTGTTTGTGAAACACCACAGTCGTTTGTAACCACTAATTTTACAATGTAAGGTTCCATTGGCAAGGTTGGAAAATATAGGTGAAACACCTGTAAATGTAGCAATTGGTGGATTGTTTACATCGTTAGGATGCAAGCTCCAAGTATAAGTTAGTCCAGCTGGCACAAGATTGGTGGTTATAAACCATTGTATTTGATTACAACTCAAAGATTTGTATTCATAATCAATTGTAGGAATTGTCGAAGCCTGTAGTACGAAACTCGTCGTATTGGAACTTGCATTAATCAATTGGCAAGGTGTCGTTGATGTTGCATTCAATCCAACTGAATAGGAAACACCAGTTGCTACACTTGAGTTCGCAACAAGTTTTAGTATTGCTTTCGAGCAATAAGCAGGAACACTTGTACTACTCAAACTTGTATTCCATACGCCAGCAGCACTAAATGGATTTGTTCCTACTATTGTAAAGCCAGCAGGAATAGTCGCTTGTAGTTTAAGGTTTGTAGGAATTTGATTACTACAAACAGTATATTCTATTTCGATGTTGTCAGCGCAACTTTTTAGAACATTAGACTTTATGGTTATATCAGCAGGCGGTAATATTGGACCAGGGTAATCTTTAATTAATAACGATTTTACTTGATTAACAATACACTGACTTCCGAAACTTACATTCAAATCAACTTTTATAGGCTGATTTGTTTGAGTTGGAAAATTCGTAAGTGTTGCGTAGTAATTGTTACACCTACCACTTGTAGGAATAAGATTTGATGGCACTGTTAGTTTAGGTTTTGAAAATTGCGTAGTTCCATTGCCAGGTACTAAGCCAACTCCTGTTGGTAGGGTTAAATCCAAAACCATTTGCGGACTTGATGTACCAACCATTTGCTTAGAGCAAGATTCACTTTTATTGCATACAGTGTATTCTATGGTCAATTGGTTGTTTTTACAATCAATCGGAAGCGTTTTTGCTTCTACGCTAAATTGCTCATCATAAATCACTTTTATCTCGTCAATATGAAAATAAACTGATTTGTTTTGTACGGTAGAATCAAATTTATTTTTTGCAATAATACCACTTACCAGTAAAAAGCAGCCATCTTCACCTTCGTTGGGTTCAAAATTAACTTCATACTGTGTCCAAATATTTTTATCAATCTTGATAGATTTTGAGGAGGAGTGGTTTGCTTCACTATTGGGTAAAGGATTAGTAGAAATAAAAGAGAATTCTATCTCAGGTTCTAATACTTTTGCGTTACAGTCTGTACTAATTTTTGCCCAAAACTTTACTTTCGCTTTAGTCTTTTTTAATACTTTTTTGCACAAAGGCAAGGCAAAGCCTTCAGAAACAGCAGTATATTGCTTACTATCTTTTTGATAAACCTTTTTTGCCCAAAATCCAAGATATTTTTCAGTGCCATTAGCACCTTCTGTGGCTTGATTTTCAAGTATTGGGTCGTCATTATTGTGACAGTAATCAGCATCATTAGCACCTTTAAACAGTAAATCTACTGTATTTATAGGCGTTCCTTTTATCACAAATTGATTTTCTGGAATATAGGATTGCTGATTAGTCAAAAAATGTCTCAATTCAAAAGTGCTGGTAAATACCTCAAAATCGCCAAGACATGAAATATTACAAGTTTGAATTTTATCGCAGCATTTGTCCAAATTCGGGTCAATCACCAATACCTTGAAGCAAG
The DNA here is from genome assembly GCA_043777755.1 of Saprospiraceae bacterium. Classification (GTDB taxonomy): domain Bacteria; phylum Bacteroidota; class Bacteroidia; order Chitinophagales; family Saprospiraceae; genus CANHEE01. The sequence continues at coordinate 1,511 of JAYWHK010000284.1, read as the reverse complement.
AATTCATGCACTTCTTTCCATCACAAGAAGTTAATTTGTAGCAAATATTCCATTCTCCATTTTTTATAGCAGTTATGGTTATCTCTCCCGTACTTTGATTACTAACAACATCAATCCCTTGACTGTCGTAGGAGGATACCTCCCAATCAAACTTGTTAGAATATATGTCGTTTTGAATAACATTGACTGTTGCGCTACTCCCTACATTCAAATAATATGGAGCAGGTAAATTGTCTTGTAAAGCAAAGGCTTCACATTCAACCTCACATTTAGTATCCACTAATTTGTAACCATAAGCACATAGCACATTCAATTCTTTTTCGGTTATTTTCCGAATCGTATCATTTGGATAAGAATAAGGGTGCATCACAAAACGGTCATTTGTGGTACAAGCATTAAACAAATGAGATAAGCCACCTACATCGCCCTTATGACAAGCAATTTTTACTATATCTTTGTCCGTTTGGTCACGAAACCAAACTTCACTTTTACAATTGTCAATCAAACTCTGTCCATTTAAATCCTTAAAAGCATAGTCTTTTTGCTCACAACAAACATCGCTTGGAAGAATTTCTAGCAAATGCTTATCAACATCTTTTTTGTACAAAAACTCGTCCCATCTTGAGTAACTATACTCATCGTTGTAATTAAATGCAGGAAAACCTGTTAAAGGATCTATATTACTGGCAAAAGCCAATATGTGCAAGGCTTCATGCAACGTAACTGAATATAAATCAATCCAAGTTGAAAGTGGTGGTTTCTTGTCATTTACTGGATAATGCCAAGCATTTTCTGCGGCTGTTGCAATGTACAGACTCCCCATAATTTCATTGGGTAAGAAATTACCACCTTTCATCGCATTAAAAATAGTGGTTTGAGATATTCCACAAGACGCTATATTATAATAGGGCGTTGCCGCAGCCAAAACAATACCTTGCGAAGTGGCTTGTAAAGGTGTTTTTACAATTTCAATCCTAATTTTATTTTTAGGCTTGTCTGCAATTGTTTTTTCAAGGTATTGAAAAACACTACAAATTGTTTTTTTTTGGATATCTGAAAAACTATTTTTAGGGTCAGTCGTTTTAAAATCCAACTGAAAATTTTTCAAATCATCACAAGCTTTCGGATCGACCAAAGGTGCAAATAACTCTGCTTGATTAAAACGATTTCCGAACCTATCGATATGTGTTGGTTCAAGTGGAATTATATCCTTTTTATAAGTTCCACACTCATATTCTTTTTGTATCTGCGCTGTCAGCTGCACAGCCAAACACAAAAAAGTAAAAAAAATAAACAATAATTTTTTCATAAAAGTAATTTAAAAAATGGTTAAAAATTACCCATGCGATAGCGTGACTTTGAGTTTTTCAAGTGTTTTAAATAGCATGGGCGTTCAATTACTTTAGAGTATGTTTAAAAATTAAAATAAAGTCCTGACTTTATTTTAATTTAAAATCAGAATAAAATTTGGTAAAAAAAGATTAAAAAATGAGAATTAGTTCGTATAATTG
>JAYWHK010000283.1:0-19058 GCA_043777755.1 Saprospiraceae bacterium | reverse complement strand
CAATTTTTTATTTTTATAAAAATTATAAAAAAATTATAAAATTTTAGTGTCAAAAAAAATTATGCCTAAAATTTCAAAAACTGGAACATCGAGTTTTAAATGAAGCTATCAAAAAACTCAAAACAATCGAATATTTCAATTGAAAATTAATGATAGTTCGTCGCTCTGCGACTTTTGCGTTTGCATCATGGAAATTCCGTAGGAATGACCGATATAGTAGCCAATGGTTTTAACCGTTGGTTTTCGATGCGTTATGTTTTTTTATGTGTTTTCAATATTTGGTTTTGTTTTTATAAAAAAAACCCTATATTTGTAGTAAAATTTATTTTACATGACTACGATATATTCCGTTTTTGACCAAGTGGCAGAGCTTTTAGCAAGCCTCGAACCACAAAAAGTAGCAGCTTTAAAAGCAACACCAGAAGTACAACAACGCTTAGAAGATTTAATACAAAAATCTAAAAATCAATCACTTACAAAACAAGAAAAAGATGAATTAGACCATTATATTGTTTTAGAGCGTTTAATGCGTTTGGCTAAAATTCGTTCACGCGAACCTAGAGAAATGATAATACACGGTCTTTTGTAAAATTTCACGAATATTTTACTTCTCATTCACTCTTTCAATTCCAAAATACGTTCTCAACGTTGGATCAATACAATATCTCTTGTTGTTTGTTTTATCTGTTATCACATTATAATCATGGTCTTTGAAAGCAGGATTTTTGAATAATTGATGTACATTAAAATTCAACAAGTAAAGTTGCCCGATTTTATGCTCACTTTTTACCTTTTCATCTAAACCTTTTTTTTCCAAAAGATAAGTCAAAACAGCGTGTAAAGCAGCCGAATAACCAATACAATTGGTGTTTTGGTCTTTCATTATGACAATGTTTGGATTTGTCGAGCATTTTCCAAAAGTGTATTTGATGTCTTCGGAAGCGTAAGTTATCGCAAAATCAATTATCTGTTCTGTTGAAGCTGTGTTGCTTGTTTCTAACCAAAAATCCAAATCATCTTTGATGTCTTGATTTTCAATTTTTATCAATGTTCGCTGCCCGATTTCCTTGTAATCTACCAAATTTCTATACAAAAAACTTTTAAAACAATAAATTATCAAGCCAATGAGGAATACTCCTAAAAACATTCGTTTTATGAAATTGATGATTTTTTGCATTTTTTTAATTATCTGATAATCAATATTTTATATTTATTTTTCAATCGCATACAAAACACATTCCGCATCTACATCTATAAACGGTTCGCCTTTGGTCATACCGATTTTTTCCATAATTCGCATAGACGCAGGGTGCGAAGTCAAGCAAAAACCATAGACTTTTTTGTAGCCTAAATCGTTCATCGCCCAGTTCAAAAAGGCTTGTGTCGCTTCGGTTGCGTAACCTTTGCCTTCGTGTTCGGCAGTGAAAGCGTAACCAATATCTATGCTGTCCAAATGATCACGTTGCACGAGCGAGTTCATGCCGACTCGAGTTCCATCATGCAATTTGATGACATATATTCCGCAGTGCGGATTCGGCATCGTTCCAACCCAACGAGTGCTAAAATATACTGCCGCTTCTTCGAGCGTATGAACATTTCGGTCGCCAATGTATTTTTTCCAACCGTCAGAGTTGAGTAATTCCAAGAAAAAAGGTACATCTGTTTCGTTGGCGATGGAAATTGTTAGGCGTTGTGTTGTTAATTTCATTTTTTTATTTTTAATGAACTACCTAAGTCACAAAGTGCATCTAAGTTTTTAACGCTTAGATGTTCTTTGTGACTTAGGTGGTTTTATTTTTTATTGCACTTGAAAATTTAAAGGAAAATCAATAAACACCTTTACATTTTTTCCTTGATGCACCGCAGGTTGATATTGAGGAATGAATTTTACAATTCTCAATACTTCGTCATTCAGTAATTGATGTGTATTAGAAGTGATTTTACTATCTATAATCTGTCCAAACTCATCAATTGTCATTCGTGCAATCACTTTCCCCGAAATATTTTTCTCTCTTGCCAAAGTTGGATATTTCATTTTTCCCATCGCTTTATATATGGCTGATTTATCGTTCTGTTCTGCTGGTTTATCAACTTTTTTGATTATCAAGAATAGTATTAGGCAAAGTAGTATCTATAGCAATAATTATGTTTTGATGTGCTAATACAACATTTTGCAAAGCAATAAAAAGGAATAAAAAGAATATTTTTTTCATCGTAAAGCGTTTTATTGAACCACCTAAGTTTTTAATGCTTTGGTGTACTTTGTGACTTAGGTGGTTCAATATTTTTTAAAGTTCCAAAAATCGACAAATCAAGCCTCCCATAATCATCAATGTGATTGCCCAATAGCCAAAATGAAGGAAAATGTATTTGAAACTTTTACGTTCAAAAAGTCCAGTAATCAACAACATTGGCAATACCAAAAAGATGCTATAAACCATACCATGAACTGCACCATGTCCAAAACTACGGAAATTAGTGCCATAGTTAGTTAATAAAGACTTGACAGTTTTTCCTAATTCGGTTGCTTCGTTTGTTGCGTCAGGATTGTCTGCAAACATAGAAGTCAGTCCCATTTGATGAATCGTCATTGGCATCATTGCAGTTGCGATAAAAACACCAGCCAAATAAACCAATCCAAACACTTTCAATGGTTTAAAGTCTTTTTCTAAGCCTTCTTGCGTAAAACCGTTTTCACGCATCCAAGCCTTGCCTAATCCAAAAGAATTGTTGTACCATAGGAAACCTACGATAAGTGGCACTAATGCCGTTCCTAAAAATAAAATTACATTACCCATTTTTTGTTTTGTTTTATAGTTGAAAAATATATTGAACCACCTAAGTCACAAAGTGCATCTAAGTTTTTAATGCTTTGGTGTACTTTGTGGCTTAGGTGGTTTATTAAGATTAAAAATCATCATCTAAGCTAAATACTGCTTCCTCTTTTGAAGATAAAACACCTGCTTTTTGATAATCGCCAACCCGTTTTTCAAAGAAATTGGTCTTGCCTTGAAGCGAAATCATTTCCATAAAATCAAAAGGATTTTCAGCGTTATAGACTTTACTGTTTCCTAGCGAAAGCAACAAACGGTCTGCTACAAACTCAATGTATTGACACATCAAATTTGAGTTCATACCAATCAAATTGACAGGTATCGCATCTGATACAAATTCCTTCTCAATTGCTACCGCTTCGGTAATGATTTGCTCGACAATTTTTTTATCTAACTTATTGACTAAGTGTTGATTATACAACAAACAAGCAAAATCGCAGTGCATACCTTCGTCACGAGAAATCAACTCATTGGAGAAGGTTAAACCTGGCATTACACCACGTTTTTTTAACCAAAAAATAGAACAAAATGAGCCTGAGAAAAAGATGCCTTCTACTGCTGCAAAAGCGACCAAACGCTCCGCAAAACCACCGCCCGAAATCCAACGCAACGCCCAGTCTGCCTTCGTTTTCACGCAAGGAATATTGTCAATTGCATTAAAAAGGTAATTTTTTTCCGCCTTGTCTTTTATATAAGTATCAATCAGAAGCGAGTAGGTTTCAGAGTGAATATTTTCCATCATAATCTGAAAACCGTAGAAAAATTTCGCTTCCGTATATTGGACTTCACGAACAAAGTTTTCTGCCAAATTTTCATTTACAATACCATCACTTGCTGCAAAAAACGCCAAAATATGCTTGATAAAATAGCGGTCGTTGTCAGAAAGTTTATGATCCCAGTCGTCAAAATCTTGCGAAAGGTCAATCTCTTCAGCTGTCCAGATAGACGCTTCTGATTTTTTATAAAATTGCCAAATATCATCGTGTTCGATAGGAAAAAGGACGAAACGATTCGGGTTTTCTTGTAAAATTGGTTCTACAAAATTGCTCATTTTTAATTTTTAATTTTCTAAATAAGTGGTTATGATGCGAAATATATCAATTCAGTTTGTCACGAAATAAATAGCAATAGAAAGCTAAGAACTTAGCGACAATGCTAAGTCTTTGATTTTCAATTCTTTACTAAATCTTCTGTTTTCTTTTCTCTTTTGTTGATTGATCGGAAAGGTTTTGCCGATGTTGGTGCGGATATTTATCTTCCTTAGCAAAATTAAATTTGCTAAAAAAAATCAATTCCCTGATGTTTTCTCTATATCCTGATATTTTTAAAAGTAGATGTGTACTTTTGGTTTCGTGCCACTAAATTACACCTTTTTTCAAAATAAAAAAATAAATAGTTATCAACATTTTGTTAATAATTATTATAATTATTTGATTATCAATAATTTAATAAATTAATAATCTTTTCAACAATGTGGATAAGCTAATATTGATAACTTTTAATTGCAGAAATAAAATAGCTATAACCTATTCATAATCAATGAAAAAGGAATTTTTTTTAATTTTTCAAAATAAAATTTGGAAAATAAAAATGGGCAGAAAAAATTTAGAGCAATCTTTTTCTTCTAAAAAACCAAGAAAGCAAAAGGGCAAAAATAAATGAGCCGATGAGGATATAAACCAAAGCATTTTTGTTTTCTTCTAACCCATAAAAATGGATATTCATACCAAAAATACTGGCGACCAAGGTAGGCACAGCGATGATAATTGTCACGAGCGTTAGACGCTGCATGACGGCATTTACATTATTGTTGATGATGCTGCCGTAAGTTTCCATCGTAGAACCTTGAATATTGGCATAAATATTAGCCATCTGCAAGGCTTGCGATGAGTCAATGATGATGTCTTCAAAAAGTTCATTTTTTTCTTCGTCACCATTGATTTGTAAAAAGTCGGAACGCTTCATTTTCATGTTGAGGAGTTCTGCGGCACTCAAAGCATTTACGAAATAAACCAAGCTTTTTTCGATGCGTAGGAGTTCTATCAAATGTCTATTTTCGGTAGAAATTAAGAGTTCTTTTTCGATGATATTGCGTTGTAAATTGAGTTTTTTCAGTGCATTGAGGTAGGCGTAAATATTTTGCTCAAACAACTGCAACACAAATAATTTTTCATCTTTTGGGTCAAAATTTTTGATTTTATTTTTCAAAAAAGATTCCAAAATTGTATTTTCAAAAGCAGAAATTGTTATGGTATGATTAGTAGTTAGAATAATGCCAATGGGAACGGTCACATAGTAAGCGTTGCTGTCGCTAACAGATTCGTTATGAACAGGCGTATTAATGATGATGTGGCGCACACCATCATCTCTATCATAACGAGCTCTTTCGTCAATATCTAATGAATCCGTCAAAAAATCCAATGGAATTTCTAACAACAACGCTACCTCTTCCAATTCTTCTTGACTGAAAGGTGGAGTGATGTTTATCCAGCAATCCAACTCAGGAGTATCTATTTCCCTAAGTTTTTGGTCTTTTTTAACAAAATATTTTATCATAGTTTTTTTAGTGCTTAAAAATGTCTTGAACAGTACAAACTGTTACAAATCAGAGTCGGCTATACTTAATGAGTATTATGCTATTTTTTCAATAGACAATTTTATTTTAAATAATTGATTATCAATGTTTTATTTATTGTAAATCAAATTTCTACTACTTAAAAATATCTTAAATTTATGGGTTTTCGGTATTGCTTTTAGCCAGTTGTCGAAAAATAAATGCTTTCATTTTTTCAAAATAAACAGCACCTCCTTTTTGGTGTACAGTATGGTGATTCGCTCCATCTACGAGCTGCCAAATCTTTTCTTTAGTTTTGAGCGCATCAAAGTTTTTTAGTCCAAAAGAAACTGGAATTCTATTGTCTTTTGACCCATGTGACATGAATATAGGAACATCAATTTCAGCGCATGATTCAACAGGTTTTATGGAAAATGGGTCAAAATCAGCGATTTTACCTGCTTTTTCCAAAATATGTTTTGTTAAAGATGGACTTCTGAATTGAATTATATCTTCGCCGTACTCTAATGCAACATTTTCATAAGTATCGAATGTGCTTTCAATTACACCAAATTTCAAACGTTTGTCAATTGCCAATGTTTGAAGCGCAACAGCTCCACCAAGTGAACTTCCAAAAACACCAATTGGCTGCTTTACATTTTTTTGTTCTAAAATATCTAATAAGCGTTGGACATCGTATTTTTCATAATAGCCAAAAGTACAATAATCCCCTTCGCTTTTTCCGTGTGCTCGCATATCAAATACTACAACGTTTAGTCCCCAATCCAAAAGCATGGGTGCGAAAAAACGAAATCTCCCGTGAGAACTTCCGATACCGTGCAACAAAATTATTGTTCCTTTTGCCTCTTGTTTTGGACGAAGCAAAAAAGTATTGAGCGATAAGCTGTCATTTGTTCGGAGATTGAGTTTTTCAGTATTAAAGTTGGTTTTGTCAAACCGTTGATGCGTATGCGGGCGTTTGATAGCGACATAAGGCATCATTAGTTCAAAAGAAACAACAACGAGCGTCAAAAATCCAAGTATGTATAAAATATATTTTAACATGATACACGATTTTTTGACTTTTGAAAAAATTATGCAAATTAAAGAAGTCTATGCTGTCAATTTTTCTCTATAATTTTCTAATCCAGTTTTTAATTTTGTCAAAGCAGTTGCCAAATTTTGATGTAAATAACCACCTGAGGCATTTCTATGACCACCTCCGTTGAAGTATTTTTGACAAATTTCTTGTACTGAAAAATCGCCTTTTGAGCGCATCGAAATCTTTACAATCGTAGGTTGTTCCGTGACAAAACAAGCCACTTTTATTTTTTTCATCATCAACAATTGATTCACAATTCCTTCTGTATCACCACGTTGTATATCAAAGTCAGCATAATCTTGTTTGGTCAAGTGGACGATTGCGGTGTTCAAATCCGATAAAATTTCCATTCGATTCGCCAAAGCATGACCCAGCAAACGCAACTGTTTTTCAGTTTGAGAATTAAAAATACTGTCTTGTATGCGGTAATCGTCAAGTCCAAGTTCTTTCAACTCTGCACATTGGCGAAAAAGTCTTGGATTTGTAGCATATTTGAACGAACCCGTATCTGTCATCATTCCAGTATAAAGACATTCCGCAATGTTTGGGTTAATCATAGATTTGTCGCCCAAATCGCAGATAAATTGATAGACCAACTCGCAAGTAGAGCTTGCTGTGGTATCAGAAATCAAAAAATCAGCAAAATTTTCAGGGTCTAAATGATGGTCAATCAGGACTTTTGGTACTTTGCGCCAGTGTACAGCTTCGCCCAATTTATCGATTCTGTCTAAAGAATTAAAATCTAAGCAAAAAATGACATCTGATTTTGCAATGATGTCACGGCAACGTTCTTGGTTAGAGTCAAAAATAGTAATGTCCTCTACCTCGGGCATCCATTCAAAAGCCAAAGGATAATCCGATGGCAAAACGACACGAACGGTATGTCCCATTTGCACCAAATAATGGTAAAGTCCTAATGATGAACCGATTGCGTCGCCATCAGGATTGCGATGTGACAATATCGAAATGTATTTTGGGTCAGCAATCAATTGCTTTATTTCTTTAATCTGAGTATCCATGTTGCAAAGTTCTATATTTTTTTCTTAAAATTTATGAAACTCTAAGAAAAACTCACCAAATTTTATTTTTTTTAGTTAAATTCAAAAAACAAATAGCACAATTTTAATTCGTAAATTGCTGATTAACAGGATTTTTGAATTTTAAATTTAGACTTTTGCATTTTAAATTTCACTTACGACATTCTACCTTTGTAATCTTCGTATTCAAATCGTTTAACGATGTCGAGCGTATCGTCTTTTCGCCAAATACAAATATCAGGGTGTCGAACACCGTTGAACATGGTTGTTTTTACAATCGTATAATGAATCATGTCTTCAAAAATAAGTTGGTCGCCGATTTGAACTTCTTTTTCAAAGCTATAACTTTCCATGTAATCGCCTGATAGACAGCTTGTTCCGCCAATTCGATACGTAGGTTTGTCTTCGGAAGCGTCAGTTGCGCCAGTGATTTTTGGGCGGTAAGGCATTTCCAAACAGTCAGGCATGTGGGCTGTAAAAGATACATCTAACATGATGGTTTTGATGCCTTTGTTTTCTACAATATCCAATACATTTGATACCAAAACGCCTGTTTGCCAAGCAAAGGCAGAACCTGGTTCCATGATGATGTGCAAATGCGGATATTTTGCCTTGAATGTTTTGAGAACTTGGATTAAATGCTCAATATTATAGTCTTTTCGAGTCATCAAATGACCACCACCAACGTTGAGCCATTTTATTTTAGGGATAAAATCACCAAAAATATTTTCAAACGAAATCAATACTTTTTCCAACTCATAAGAACTTGATTCGCAAAGGGCATGAAAATGCAAACCTTCGACACCTTCGGGCAAGCCGTTAGGGAAGTTTTCAATCGTTGCGCCCAAACGAGAACCTGGCGCACAAGGATTGTACAAGTCTGTTTCGACTTCCGAATACTCAGGATTTACTCGAATTCCACAAGAAATATCGTTTTTATGAGCCTTAACTTGGTCTTTATAGCGCAAATATTGATTGACGGAGTTGAACGTAATGTGTTTGCTATACGCCATTATTTCTTCGAACTCGTCAGGGTTATAAGCGGCTGTGTAAGTGTGTGCTTTGCTTTTCATTTCTTCAAAACACAAACGAGCTTCGTACAAAGAGCTTGCTGTAGCACCTTTTGCATATTTTCTAACCATCGGGAAAGCACTCCACATCGCAAAACCTTTGAAAGCCAATATAATGTCTATATCGGCTTCAACTTGTACTTTTCTAATGATTTCAAGGTTTTTTTCAAGCAACTTTTCGTCCAAAACGTAAGCAGAACGTTTTATTTGAGCGTAATCTATCATATAATTTTTTTAGGAATTTAATTTCCAAATTGTAAAGTTCAAAAAAGTGGCAAAACTGACCCAACATATATAAGGTATCATCAATGCCATTGCGGTGCGGTCTAATTTTGAAAAATAAAAAATCGTGGCAACAATTGCAGACCACATCAAAAGGATTTCGACCAATGCCCAACCCAATTCTCTCACATTAAAAAAAATAATAGACCACCAAAAATTTAGAAAAAGCTGCGCTGCAAAAAGTAGCATAGCTGTTGTTTTTAAGTCACTTGCTGGTTTGTTCCAAATCCGAGCAAAAGCAATGCCCATCGCAATGTAAAGCGTTGTCCAAACAGGCGCAAAAATGCCGTTTGGTGGATTCCAACTTGGTTTTTGCAGTGTTAAATACCAAGAACTGATAGAACCAGCCGTCAGTGCGCCCGATAAGCCACCAATTGCTACACAAGCGACGATGGAAATGATTAATTTTTTTGTAAAATTCATGTTTTTTTGTATTTAATAGTCGTAAGTCAAATTGAGTCGTAAGTCTGTAAGTCATTTGTGAGTCGTAAGTCACGAGAAATAAGCATGGTACTTTCTCACTTTCTCCCACTTTCTTTTCTCCTTTTCACCTCTTGCAAAATCAATTTACATTCTCTACCCATATCGCCAGAAACGGAACTGTTCTCTTGCGCACGACGAATTAAGTATGGAATTACATCTTTTACAGTTCCATAAGGCATATATTTGGCGGAATTGTAACCATGATTTGCCAAATTGAAGGTTAAATTATCACTCATTCCGTACAATTGACAAAAAGAAAGGTGTTGATGGTTTTTTGAAATGCCTTTGTCTTCAATCATTTTTGCTTGCAAACGGGAACTTTCTTGGTTGTGAGAAGCGCAACACGAAGCAATTTTTTCATAATTTTCTATACAAAAAACCAACGCAAGGTTGTACATTTCGTCTGTTTTTGCCTTAGATTCGTTGATAGGATTTGGATAATTCATTGCTTCGGCACGTTTTCCTTCTTTTTCCATATAAGCACCACGCACCAATTTTGCACCCAGGATATAATTTCCTTTTTTTGCACGTTCAAAAGAAGCATATAAGTAATCCAACTTTGCCGAAAGGTACATCTGATAAGTATTGTAAACAGTAATGCGATTTTGATTGAATTTTGACATCATTTCTTCTACAATAGAATCAATAGGGTCTTGAATCCAAGTTTCTTCAGCATCAACAAAAACTGCGATTTTTTGTTCAAAAGCTGTTTTGCAAACTTCGTGGACACGATTTTTTATGACTTCAAATTCTGTTTTTTCTTCTTCTGTCAAATCTATTTTGGCGTGGATTTTTTCCAACAAATCGAATCGAGCCATTCCCGTTACTTTGATACTCACGACGGGAACGCTTTTTGATTGTGCTGCAAAATTAATGACTTTTATAAATTCACCTTTAGTATATTCAAAATCAGCCTCACTTTCTTTTGCTTCAGCACCATAATCCAAAATAGTTAAAGTATTGAATATGAATAACTTATCAATGTTTTGAGTCGATTCAGCTAAGGATGTGCCACCGCAAAATTGTTCAAAAATGGTGTTTTTGACAATCATTCGGGCAAAAGGTAAGTTCCATTCAACGGCGAAAAGTCCAATCTTTGAACCAAGATTGACAAGCCATTGTTTGTTCATCATATTAAACAACCATGCGGACTTATTCAATTCGCTGTTTGTTTTGGCGGAAAAAGCAATTTGGGTATTTGAAAAATCTAATTCTTGCATAAATATTTGGTAAGGACTAACATATAATTGGTTGTCACAAAGATACAGTCAAATTTGAATTTAACAAATTTTTTATCAATTGGGATTAAGGTTTTCTTTCAAAAATAAAAAGAGTGTAACTTTTGGCTACACTCTTTTAAATTTTTTGTAAAATTTGAATTTTTAAAACATTCAAATCAGCTTTATGCTTCTTTTTTAAATGCCATGACCATTAAGGTAACGATGGCAGCAAAAATAAAAGATACGATTACAAGTAATTGCTTCATACTGTGGGACGTTGTTTTTTGTGAAAAAATAATTTCTAACTTAAGAGTTTTGAATTTCTTTTGATACTACAAAGAACGCCCGAGAATGTAAATCGTTGGCTAAGGAATTGTTATTTTTATGTTAAGATTAAATATTAAATATTAAATATTAAATACATTGTTTTAAAAGTTTGCTATTGTTTGTAATTGTTGTATTGTTTTGGTTTTCAATTAGTTAGAACCATTTCAAACAATAACAAACATTAAATAACTAAAAAACAATGTATTAGACCCTTTCAATCACCATTGCCGAAGCTCCGCCACCGCCATTACAAATAGCTGCCAAGCCAATGCTGGCATCGTTTTGTTCCAAAACAGAAGTCAAAGTTGTCAAAATCCGAGAACCCGAAGAACCCAGCGGATGCCCCAAAGCGACAGCACCACCATTGACATTCATTTGTGATTCGCTAACGTTCATCACTTGCCCAAATGCCATCGCAACCGCTGAAAATGCTTCGTTCACTTCAAAATAATTGACATCGCTTAATTCCATTTTTGCTCTTTTCAAAGCCAAAGGTGCGGCAATCGTTGGTGCAGTAGTGAACCATTGCGGCTCTTGTTCTGCATCAGCGAAGGAAATTATTTTTGCAATAGGTTTTAAATTGTATTTTTTTACAGCTTCTTTACTTGCCAAAATCAAAGCGGAAGCTCCGTCATTTATAGTAGAGGCATTCGCTGCGGTGACTGTTCCATCTTTTTCAAAAGCTGGACGAAGGGAAGGGATTTTATCAAAAAATACATTTTTGTATTCTTCATCTTCAGCAACGACAACGTCACCTTTTTTTCCTGCAATCAGAATAGGCGTGATTTCGTTGGAAAAACGACCTTCGTTGGTTGCAGCTGCGGCACGTTGATAGCTTTGAATGGCAAAACGGTCTTGTTCTTCACGACTAAGGTTGTATTTTTTTGCCGTAGCGTCTGCACAAAAACCCATCGCACGTTGGTCGTAAGCGTCTTGTAATCCGTCTCGAACCAAACCGTCCACCAAGGTTGAATTGCCATATTTGTAGCCAAAACGAGCTTTTGGAACATAAAAAGGTATGTTTGACATACTTTCCATACCGCCAGCAACTGCCATGTCCGTAAAACCCAGCATGATATTTTGCGCTGCATAAGCTACGGCTTTCATGCCAGATGCACAGACTTTATTGATGGTGATGCAAGGAACATCATAACCCAATCCTGCGCCCAAAGACGCTTGACGGGCTGGTGCTTGTCCTACATTGGCGTTACAAACATTGCCCATAATAACTTCGTCAATCCAAGATGCGTCAATTTGAGCTTTGTCTAATGCGCCTTTGATGGCTTTTGCTCCGAGTTCTGTGGCTGAAAAACCCGAAAGTACGCCGCCAAAACTACCCATTGGTGTTCTGGTTGCGGAAACGATAAATACTTCTTTCATTATATTTTAATTGGTTAAATAATTTAATCTACATGAGCAAATTTTGTGCTTGTTAGCATTGCCCAGTCAACTGCACATTAAAGTCCTTCCCTTTGGGAAGGATTTAGGATGGGTCGGTTATAAGTGATTGAAAGACAACAAGATAATATTTGCAACGGCTTCAAAATTCTTATACTGTATTGCTTCGGCTGTGAAGGTTAGCGTAATTATTTTTGTTCCTTTCATATACGTTAGCTGTTTCCATTGTAGTGGAAATCCGCCTTGGTCGTGGTTGCATTTTATTTCGCAAAAAAGCTGGTTTTTTGCTGTAAAATACCGTGGTTCGCTCAGGTTTATTTTTCCTAAAATCTTAGGCAATTCGCTCTGAACTTGCTTCATGTAATTTTTCAGCCTGTCAATAGTAGCTCCTTCTGTTGAAGGCGATTCTTGTATATAAACACTGATGTTTTCCATGAAACGGTCTTCTTCAAAAGTATAGCCAGAGCGAAGAAAAAGTCGGTAATCCGAAAAATTTTCCTCCACTGTCCAGTTTGTTGGGATTTTTATTTCGCAAGATTTGTCCTTGCTCCGAAACCATTTCCAAGTCAGTTTGTCAGGCGAAAGCATTTCTTGCGCATTTAATAACTGACAAAAAAATATTGTTATCAGTAAAGGTGTAAATTTATAAAACATGGTATAAAAGATTGTCAAAAAACATAACAATGCAAAAGTTATACCTAACTTTCTTCTGACATTCTCAAAACTTCATCAAATTCATCAACGGAAACAGGTTGTACAGAAAGGCGACTAAGTTTTAGCAAAGACATATTTTCCAATGCAGGATTTGCTTTGATGGCTGCCAGAGAAACTTCGTTTTTAAGTGTACTTACATACTCAATATCTACACAAACCCAAGCGGCATTGTCAGTCGTCGGGTCTGGATAATGCTCTTTAACGATTTTGCAAAGCCCTTGTACTGCGGGCTTATGGACGCTTCTATAAAAAAAGCACAAATCACCTAACTGCATGGCTTTCAGATTGTTGCGTGCAGTATAATTGCGAACTCCGTCCCATCTTCCAATATTTTCACGAATCAAATCGTCAATGGAATAAGTTTCGGGTTCTGATTTTATCAACCAATAATTCATATTTTTTAATTTAGTGAACAATTATCAGTTTACAGTGAACAACCCAATTTACGATTGCACTGTTCGTTGTTCATTGTAAACTGTTCACTGATAATTGATAAATTTTTCACTGTTCATTGTTCATCATCGACTCAAGTTCGTTCATATCTTTGACCAAATCGTCCATTTCAGTTTCTAATTTTTGCTGTTCTTCGGCTTTTGTCAAAGTTTTTGTAGTTGTTTTTGCTTTTGGATTGCTGATTTTTGGCATAGGTTTGCTTGAAGAACCGCCTTTTTCGCTCAGTTTGTCGTAAGTTGCTGGAACGTCGTCAGGCATACTTTTTATTTTTTCCAAACGAGCTTCAATGTCTTTGCGTTTTTGGTCAAGACCTTCCAATTCATCTAAAATGTCCTTATTGTCATTTGCTGTTTCACGAACTTTCCCGATGACATTTTTTACTTTAGAAATGGCTTTATCGTATTTGCCTTCATTGAATTTTTCACGTTCTGTACGGACAACATCACGCACATCTTGAAACAAAACACGGGTTTGATTGCCAATTTTTTTAGAGCGTTCTTTTTCTTCGTCTGTTCCAAAATAACGATTATAAACTAAAACGCCAATAACTAATAATGCGCCCCATTTGAGTAGTGATCGTAACATAATTTTTTATTTTAAAATGTTTGAGTGAAATTTTTAAAGCGCAAAGTTATTAATTTTTACAAATTATTTTATTTTAAAAGAACCTTTTATTTAATGTCATTTGTTCTGAATACGAAGCCTTCAAGTCCCAGAAAAATCAAAATTCCGATTGTTCCAAAAAAGATTGGTGTAATTGAACTATCGCTACCATCTGTAATCAGAAATAATGTAAATATTCCAAAAATCAAAGCAAATGGGATTAAGGCTATTGCTAAAGCAGCTTTACTTAAATTTGAGATTTTTTTGTGGGACTCGTATAGAGGGTCGTTTATATCCAAATATTTTAACCGTTTTCGGTAAGCTCTTGCCTTGATAAAAGTAATTATTCCTAAGATTATTGCGCCAGTGAGTGTCAGTCCAAACGTAACAAAGGATAATGCTGCAAGGATAAAAGTGATGTTTGCCATTACTCGCAAGCGTTTTTCCTCAGATTCGTTGCGTTTATAGTCATAAAAGAGTTCGTCTATTTCATCAAGACTATCTACTTTAGCATTAATAGAAAAAGGCGTAGTTGCTGTTAAGCTACTCGCCGCATGGTTTTTTTCTATGCAAAAAAATTGCGTAATCAATAAAAGAAATAAAGAAAAAGTATTTATTTTCATGTTTGTTTATTTTTCGTCTTTGAATAAAAAGTAATTGCCAATGAGGAAGCCAATAATCGAGAAACCTCCTATGAAAGCAGGTAAAGGAACTTCAATATCTACGATTTCAAACAGCAAAAAAAGCAGCAGAAGCAAAATAGATGGAAAAAATATACTGACACGAGCAATCCTTGCCCAGATAATACTTTCCTTTACAAGGTCATAGTCTGGATTATTTTCGTCCATGTTTTTTAGAATATTTTTGAATTTTCTTGTTTTTCCTAAGGTTGAAAGCGATACAAGCATAGCAATCAAAAGGCATGTTGCCCACAAAACGAACAGTTCTGATTGAAAAATAATTAGCAAAGCTGACAAAATCAAAAAACCAAAAGATGTCATTGCCGTTCTTTTGATACCACGAAGTTCTTTGTATTCTCTTTGTAAGAGAAACACATCGTTTTCAATAGAATCCACAACGATTGAATCCTGAGGGATAAACGCTGCCTTTGCTTCTGAAAAATTAGGCAAGGCAATCAAAAATAAATAAAAAAGTGAAATTCTAAAAAAAAGTTGTTTCATAGCGGCACGAATTTACGATTATTTTCTAAACGGTAAATAATAAGTCATTCTAAGCGCAATAGTATTGTTTGTTACCATTACTTTAATAGGCGTTATTACGATTGTTGAATTTAATCCTTGCTTATAAATGGCACTGAATTTTAGGTTTTTACCAAAATAATAAGAAAAACCAGTCGTCAAATAGAAAACGCTTTTATTGACATTAATATTTTGTAACTCGTCTTGTGATTGTATCGCATCAGCCTCATAGACTTGACTTTTGGTGCTTCCACTCGATGAAAAAGTATTTGTTGTTACTTCATCAAGTGCATATTCTTTTGACTTGAAAAAAGCTGTACTATTTTTTACTTGTGCAAATGAGTAGGAGCGATTTCCCATTTCTCTCAAATATTCAAAGCCCAAAATACTTTCCCAGCGACTTCTAAAACGATAATTGTGTTCTATTCCTATACCTAAGTTTCTTGTTTTTAAAGAAAAATAATAATCTGAAGCCAAATTTGTCTTGTAAGTACCATCGTTATCTTTCGCCAAATTAATATCGCCATAAGGAAAAACAACAGGATAAGTAAGCATTGAGTCTATAATTACTGGAACAGCACTTCTATAAATACCAAGGTTTTTTGAAGAATATTCCCAAAAAAGATTCGCTGAAAGGCTGTGTCTTTTCCAAGTTTTTTTGAGTGTTGCACCAATATTAAAACCATTTGTCGCAGATGCAAATATACCAATTTTTAAATTATTTGCTTGCAAATAATTAATTTTTTTTATATTTTTTTCTACAAAAATATTTTTTTCACCTCGAACAATATCAATTGGATTTAACTTTTTTTCCAAAAGACTCAAAGAAGCAATACTGATTTTTTCTTGATGTTCAGAGAGTCTTTTGGTTTCGACCTTTTGTTTTTCTTGACTTACACTGCCCATTGAATTGAAAACTTCTTTTTCGGTCTGTAGCGGCGAATTTATCAACGGCAAACTACTGTTTTCAAAATTATTAATTTTTTTATTACTAAGAGAAGGTTTTTTTTCTAAAAAAGTCTGATTTGAAACGTTTTTTTCTTCTGAAAAAATATTTTCATTGCTTTTTATTTGTTTCAATGATGTATTGATTTCTTTGTCTATCGCTTCGTTTTTTTCTTTTTCAGCATTCTTTGCAGTGGAATTGTTGTTGTTTTTATTGTTTGTATTGTTAAAATTCGGGGTATTAAAAAACAGCAAAAGGATCGCTGCCACGGACAGTGAAGCCGCAGACCACCACCAAAAAAAAGGTATTCTTCGCTTTTTTTGAACGGGCATTTCTTTATCCAAAAGGTCATTCATCTGCGACCAGCCTTGGTTCATTATTTTTTCATCAAATTGATAATTTTCCATATTATATCAAAAATAATTTAATTTACTTTTAAAAAATATTGCTCGTTGAGCAGTTTTTTGAGCTTTTCTCTTGCGGTTGATAAATGCCATTTTGAAGTGCCGTCGCTCATGTTGAGTTTTTCCCCAATTTCTTTGTGGCTAAAACCTTCGAGTGCGTACAGTTTAAAAACTTTTTGGGTCGTAGGTGGCAGATAATCAAGGAGTTGCATTAAATCTTCTACATAACAATTTTGCAAACCGCTGCTTTCGACCTTATCATCTTTTTCTTCCAAAACTAAAAAATGGGAGTGTTTTGAATTTTGTTTGTAGTGATCTACGATGGCATGATATACGATTCTTCTAATCCAACCTTCAAAACTTCCCTTGAACTCAAAACTCCCAATTTTTTGAAAAACTTTCAGAAAACCAGCATTGAGCATCTCCATAGCATCCGCATGATTGCCGTTGGTATGGTGCATACACATCGCCATCATTTTTGGGAAATACTGCTTGTACAGTATTTCTTGAAAGTGCCGTTGATTCTCCCGACAACCTTCAATGAGTTGTTTTTCTGAATAT
This sequence comes from Saprospiraceae bacterium, assembly GCA_043777755.1. GTDB lineage: Bacteria > Bacteroidota > Bacteroidia > Chitinophagales > Saprospiraceae > CANHEE01. Next base: position 1,871 of record JAYWHK010000283.1, on the reverse strand, counting down.
TGTTGCATGATTTTATAGGTAAGACTGTTGTACTGACAAAAAGGTTGGGTTCTGTTCTAATTTTATTTTAAATACACTATTTTTTTAGTTATTTAATGTTTGGAGTTGTTTGAAATAGTTCTAACTAATTGAAAACCAAAGCAATGGAAAAATTACAAACAATGGCAAACTTTTAAAACAGTGTATTAAACATTTTAACATTTTTATTCCATCGCTTTTATCCACTCTTTAATCAGGGCAATTCCTTCTTTGTGGTTTACTTTTCGCCCCAATTCGGGCATCATTTCGCCAGGTTCGAGGTTGTTAATTCTGTACAACAAAATTGATTTTTCGGGATGTTTTGGGACAATATCGTATTGTAAATTACCAGAGCCTTTGCCTGCTGCAATGGGCGACTTCATAATGCCAATAGCGGTTGGGTTTTTTTCAAAAAAAGAAAGATTTAAACCAGAAGTTTTGGCTGGGCCGTGAGGATTGTGGCAATGTGCGCAGTTTACATCAAGCCAAGACCTTGCTCGGTCATTGAGCGAACCTGTTTGTGGATTGTTCCAAACTGCTGCTTTGGGGATACTTGTAAAATCACTTGGCAAACCTTCTAAAATACCTTTTTTTTGCCAGTGAGAAAGTTGGTTTTCTGTAATATCGGCGTAGTGGAAATCACCATTGAGTTGGCGTGCGGAAGGACCAATAGGAGTCATTACTTCATCTCTGTTATGGCAACCTTTGCATTGATTTAAATTGGGAATAATATAATCGTGAGATTGTTTTTTGCCTTGATTATCAATGTATTGTACTTGTTTTTTATCGCCAGCGACTTCCAAAAAAGCATCTGTTTGTTCGTCGTTCCAAACATATTCTAAGGCTTTCCAGCCATCTTTTTCGTGAATTAAAAGACGGGTTTCCATTAAGCGTCGTGCGCCATTTTTGACTCTAAAATCGGTAGGGTAGTAGAAGGTCTTTATAATGGTTGTCCCTACGGGAAATGCCAGCACATTTTCAGAATTGTAGCTTACTTTTCCATCTTTTGGCAATTGAATAAAACGCAATTTTTCAGCGTAATCCGAAAAAAGTGGTGTGTTTAATTGATAAGGCAAGATGCCTTCGACAGGGTCTTGATTTTTTAAATTTCCTTCAAAAAATTTATATTCAGATAATGATTCTTTTTCCTCAGATAAAATTTTCTTGTTAAATATTTTAAATGAATAAAAAAAATAAACAAAGAATAAAATCAAAAAAATGGAGTAGGGTAGTTGATGTAAATTTTTTTCTATATATTTCATCAAATAGTTTTTGTTAAATAATCAACAAAGATAAAAATATTTTTCAATTTACTTCTTGATTTCTTAATTGAAGTACTAAATTTGCACCTTAAAATTCTATTTATTTAATGCAAATATACCAAAGTCGAAACCAAAGTTTGTCCTTTATTTTTACTACCTTTTTGTTGGCAATATCAGCTATTGAATGGGTGTATTTAGGTATGGCGATAGCGACTATCTCAGTTATTCCACTGATTTCACTGATTTTTTTATTGAATAAAAAGAATATTTATATAATATCAGACACCACTTTGTCTATTTTTTCAGACAATCAAAAGCGAATGGAGTTGGAGATTGAAGATTTGAACTTTTTTTCAAGGCATAAAAATATTATTGGGCAAAATACGATTGTATTGGTTGATTCAAAAAGCCGCCAAAAATATAGTTTTTATTTGAAAAATGAAGAAATAGAAAAATTTATTGCAAATTTCCCTATTTCTTAAACACTTTCTATCTACTCGATGTTCCAGTTTTTGAAATTTTAGGCATAATTTTTTTTGACACTAAAATTTTATAATTTTTTTATAATTTTTATAAAAATAAAAAATTGAT
>JAYWHK010000282.1:0-47682 GCA_043777755.1 Saprospiraceae bacterium | reverse complement strand
AAATCCTAACAATCAGTTTCATCAGTGTCCCCATCCTTCGAGAGCTGAATCGCAATTTGCCACAAAAAAGCCTAAAAAATCCTAAGAATCAGTTTCATCAGTGTACCCATCCTTCGAGAGCTGAATCGCAATTTGCCGCAAAAAAAACCTAAAAAATCCTAAGAATCAGTTTCATCAGTGTACCCATCCTTCGAGAGCGGAATCGCAATTTGCCACAAAAAAGCCTAAAAAATCCTAAGAATCAGTTTCATCAGTGTACCCATCCTTCGAGTTTAAGTAGCCAATAATTTGCAAAATACACCCTTCATCATTATACATTTTGCATTTAAAATCATCTCGCCAAATAAAAAATTGTTACTTTTTTTTTAATTTCCGTCAAAAATATCAATAATTTTAATAAAAAAAGTGAAGTCACAAAAGTTAATCTTTTCTTAATAAATACAAGTACAAACACCTATACTATAAAACAAATACAATTATAATTTTTTTATAAAAAATTGATTATCAAATAATTAAAATAAATTAGATGTATATACTTTTAGTTAAAAAATGTTAATTAGTACAAATGTCGTAGTAATTTATTTTTTATTAATTAAAAAAATTTCGATGAAATAGATAAAAAAAAATAAAAAACATTTGGAAATATATAAAAAAACTGATTCCTTTGTTTTTCAATCTAAGATGCAATCGTATTTTTTATTCTCAACCAAATCAGCCAAATATAATTTTGGATAGAAATTACCTTGCCTATTAATTAGCTTCCTCGTAGCTAATCCCTTTAATTTTTACGCTAACTACAGAAACGCAGTGTAGCCGCATTTACAGGTCAAAACAGCCTGTCCGAAGAACTTCTCTATAGAAAAACATTTATTACCTTATGAAAACCACTTAATATGAATTGACTTCATATGAGTTAGATACTTATGCCTATTATGGTTTTAAGTACTTACAACTTGTTATGACTTAAAATTTAGACTATACGATTTATCGTGTGTCTATCATAAAAATACCAGTAAGCAACAATACAACCTGAATTATTAATTATTCACTATTAATTATTCATTATTTATTGTTCACTGTTAAAATTAAATATTTTTTTCACTTTTAAATTTCTTTTTTCGCATGAGATTTTTTACAAGATTTTTATTTATTACGCTTTCTTTTTGCCTTTGGCAAAATTTGAATGCGCAGACTGTCACCATTTCAGCATCGGGAACAGCAGGGTCTTTAAAGACTGGTTCTGTCAGTAGTACAGGAACCAAGAGTGACGATGCAATGATAACCATTAATTCGGGTGCAAACCGTGGTTGGGCTGCATTTGATTTATCATCAATTCCTTCAACTGCTCATGTCACAGCAGCTAATATTGTCTTCACAACATACACTTCAACGGGTTCTACTGCAGCCAACAATTTGTATGGATTTGTTGGTAACCCAGCGACTATGGCAGGGACAACACTTTATACCAATATTGTAGGTACTGCTCTTGCAACAGCCGCTTCTTGGACTGCCAATGCCACAAATACTAAGGCTATGACTACCGCAGGTATTGCTTATTTGAATAACAACCGTTCAAATGCAAACTTTAATGTTGGCTATGTTAGAGCCTCAATGAACAATTACAATGTTTATGGTTATGGTGCATCCGCAGCAAATAAGCCTCAGTTGGTCATTACTTATGCTACTACGGCTGCAGTTCCTATATGTGCTGCAACGCCGTCACCAGCAAATGCTGCAACTGCTATTACTGCGGGTAATTTTTCTTGGGGAAATGTTACGAACGCTACCAATTTTAAGATTTATGTAGGTACTGATGGTGGTGGAACAGCAACTCCTACCAACTTGGCTAACGGAGTAGTAACTAACGGTACAACATTTTCGTTAGCTACTATCCCTGCTAATAGCACTATTTATTGGCAAATAAAACCTACCAATGGTGCTGGTGAGGCTACTGGTTGCACCATTTGGAATTTTGCAACTGCTGGTGCTCCAAATTGTGCTACTGTTCCTATTCCTGCTGACGCAGCAACAAATATTCAACGTAATCCAACTTTGACATGGACTGCACCAAGCGCACCATCAGCATCAAGTTATGATGTATATTTTGGAACTTCAACGACTCCACCTTTAGTTGGAAATCAAACAACTACAAGTTATACTCCAGCATTATTGTCTGCATCTGCTACTTATTATTGGAAAGTTGTTCCTAAAAATGCCTTAGGTGATGCCACAGGCTGCGCTACTTGGTCATTTACTACGGGAACAAATATTGTTTATTGTACGCCAGCTTACGGTTCATTGGGTTGTACAGATGGCGATGTCATTGCAACAGTTACATTAAATACATTAAGTAATAATTCTGGTGCTGGCTGCCCTGGAGGAGCAACAGGTTATAGTGATTACACTAGCAATCCAGCATTAACGACTACATTGCAAGCAGGGGCAACTTATACTTGTAGTGTATTAGCTGGTCAGTACAATGAAAGCTATGCTGCTTGGGTAGATTATAATGATGATGGAGTTTTTAGTCACCCTTCTGAACGAGTAGGTATTACAAGCACAGCAGCAGTAGGAAGTGGAACAGCAGGTGTTGTTGGTACAACACCTGGTACATTTCCAATCACCTTAGCATGTAATCCTCCATTAGGGACACACCGTATGCGGTTTAGGTGTGCATTTAGTACAGCAGGATCCGCACTTACCCCATGTGGATTATTTACTTATGGTGAAGCAGAAGATTATTTGATTACAATTGCTGCGGCAGATCCATGTCCAGCACCAAGTGTGGGTTTATCATCAAGTGTTACAAATAATCAAGCAGTATTAACTTGGACTACGGGTTGTGCTGAAATGGCTTGGGACGTACATGTTACCACAGCTGGTGGTGGCGCACCAACCGGAACAGCTTCGGATCCTGGTGTTACAAAACCATTTACTAAAACAGGTTTAACAGGTTTAACAGCTTACGAATATTGGGTTAGAGCAATCTGTACACCAGGTAGTTTGTACTCGAATTGGGCTGGACCATTTACATTTACAACATTAGCAGATCCTCCGACTTGTGCTACAGGATTAATTCCTGCTAATTTGGCAACAAATGCTGCCGCACCGATTACTACAATTAGTTGGACAGCACCAACGGGACCTGTGGCGACATCTTATGCAGTTTATTTTGGAACAACACCTAATCCTGTTTCAATTGGATCAACAGCCAATACTTTTGTAAATATTACAGGATTAACAGTAGCAACAACTTATTATTGGCGTGTAGAACCATCAAATAGTGGTGGAGGCGCAACAGGTTGTGTAGAGCAATCTTTTACTACGGCTGCTACAACCTGCGATGCACCAACAGCGGTAACTGCAACCAATATAGGATTAACAACAGCTGATGTTACTTTTACATCTACTGGTACTAACTTTATTTTGGAGTATGGCGCAACAGGATTTGTTCCAGGTACTGGTACAACTGCTGGAGCAGGAACTGTTGTTACAGGAACAGCTTCACCTATTTCACTAACGGGATTAACAGTTTCTACAAATTATCAAGTATATATCAGAACAGATTGCGGTAGTGGTACAGTAAGTGCCAATTCGACAGTGTTGGCATTTTCTACTGGAAAAGTCAATGATTTATGTTCTGGCGCAATTGCACTTCCTGCGGTAGCGTCTGATTCTTTAACTGGTTGGGCAGCAAGGGTTAATCTTTTCCCAGGCGCAACAGGTGTTACTGGAGGACTCCCGGCGGCGGCATGTGTTACTGGTGGAGCATTACAAGCGCAAGATGTATGGTACTCTTTCGTAGCACCTTCAAATGTTGCTACAGATATGTTTATTATTGAAAATGCTTGTGTTAATGTTGCCGCAGCTTCAGTTTCCGCAGACTGGAACATCGCTATTTACGATGCTTGTGGTGGTGCATTGATAGGCTGTAATGAAGATTCTGGAACTGGAAATGGCGGCTGTAGTACTTTTGTAGGAAGAGTAACTTTCTGCCCAGGTGTTTTAACAGCTGGAACAACCTATTATGTTAGAACTGCTCCATATAGCGCAACTGCAACGGCTGGTGCTATTTTTACATTTACAAAAGCAAGTACTTGTTTAGTACCTCCTGCAAACAATGATTTTGCGAGTGCAACAGATATTCAAAGTAATATTGCTGCTGTTGGAGTAGCATGTACAGCAATAACAGCTCAAACTACTGTTGGTGCTACTACTCAAGCTGCTGCGGGTCAATCAAGTTGTGGAACATTCGATAATTATAATGATGTTTGGTATAAATTTAATAGCGGATTAACTTTGATGAATCTTCGCATGGATGTAACAAATGTTACAGCAACTAAAACTGTTAAATACGCATTGTACAAAGTTCCAACTGTTGGTTCTTTGACAAATATTATGCAACATAGACAAGGAGTTTCAACAGGTACTGGTGTTTGTGGCTCTGCAACAAGTACAACAGTTGGAGAAGCTCATTTTACAGGCTTAGAACAAAACCAAAACTATTATGTTCGTGTTTGGTCTACTTCCGCAGCTAACGCTGGTGCATTTGATGTTTGTTTTACTGATGAAACACCTGCACCTGCTGCAATAGTAGCTGCTACAAATGCAGCGGGTACTTGCTCTGGTGTTTTAACTATTATTTTCAATGCTTCTAATAATATGGTATGGGTACCTGTTATGGATGGCTCAAGTCTCGTTTGTATGATCAATGCTAATGGAAATAACATGGGTTCTACAACTGTGAAATACTATCGTAATACTTCTGGTACAATAAGAACTGATGGTAATCAAGTATATGGAGATAGAAATTTTGAAGTTACACCAACGACACAGCCTACAACTCCTGCATCCGTCAGGATATACATGACACAAGCGGAATGGGATGCTTTAGCAGTTGCCAATCCTTCTATTACTTATTCAAACTTTGGTATTACAAGGGTGTCTAATGGAGGTGTTATTTGTACTGGTGCATACAATGCTCCTACTGGTTCAACGACTACTTTGATTAATGGCGGAGTTGGAACACAAGACCCTTTTGGAGCTGGATCGGGAGTTCAATTACAATACAATACACCTGGATTTTCAACTTTCTTTGTTAATGGTGTTCTTGCACCGCTCCCAATCACACTCAAATCTTTCTCAGCTACTGAAAAAGGAAACGTGAATGTAATCAATTGGGAAACTGAAACAGAGCAGAATGTACGTAACTTTGTAGTTGAAAAATCTCAAAATGGATTGTCTTGGTCAGTATTGAATACAACAACTCCAAATGCAAGCAAGCGTTATGGAATGACAGACAACAATCCTTTTGCTACTACGTATTATCGTTTGAAAAACATGGACAATGACGGTCGTTTTGAGTATTCAAACATCGTAGTGGTTGAGCGTCAAACAGGAAAGTTCAACATCACAAGTGTTGCACCGAATCCTACTTCAAACGATTTGACTGTAAAATTTGAAACAATTGACAACGTTGAAGTAGCCATCAATGTATTAGACATCTTTGGTAAAGTGGTATTGACTCAACAAGTAGATGCTGTAAAAGGTATCAATTCTACTGTGGTAAATACATCAAATTTGCCAGCAGGTGCGTACTTCTTGAACGTGAACAATGGTGTAAATACATTAACACAACGTATTGTGAAACAATAAAAAAAGCCTCTCCCAACCTCTCCTGAGGAGAGGAGTCGTAACGTTTAAAATTTTCTGTAAGAAAATTTTAAATAAAAGTCCCTCCTCAGGAGGGATTTAGGGAGGCTTTTTTCATGCGTTAAACAAGTATAGTTTAGAAGCCCGTCGGAGTAACATTCGGCGGGTTTTTTTTGTAAAAAAAAACATAAATAATTGAATGTCAGATTTTTTATAAGTAGCAATGTCTAAATAAATAGGGTTGTAAAATTCCGTAATCTATTGAGAATCAAGATACTTATGACTTTTAGACTTATGACTTATTTACTTACGACTACTTAAAACAAATGTTAATTTATTTTTATGAAAAAAAATAAAATGTGACATGATAACACAAATAAATTTTGATTAATTGAGCAATAAGGCTAACTTTGCCTAACAATTGACTCAATGCTTACGCATGAAACTTAAATATTGTGACAATTGCTATTTCTTTACGTCAAAAAATTCTCTAAACTATATTTTATTTAATCAATTAAATTTAAAAAAACGTATGAAAAAGATTTTGATTTTTTTGTTTTGTATTAGCGTATTTGTTTCAAATGCAGCTGACATTACCTCTTTTACAACTGGTAACTGGAGTGCGACTGCAACTTGGGTTGGTGGTGTTGTTCCTTTAGCTGGTGATAATGTAACAATTGCAACAGGACATACTGTTTCGCTAACGGCTGATGCAGCTTGTAATAATTTAACTTTACAAAGTACAAGTGGAACAAGACTCGCAACAGGAGTGAATACACTTTCTGTTTCAGGTACAATTTCAGGACCATCAACAGCTTTTACAAATAGTATTATAACTACTGGAGTAGGTGGTAAAATAAAATTTATTGGAGCTTCGCGTGCTTTATTTGGGGCAAACTGGGCTGGTTCTCATGCTGGCTGGTCTGTTGATATCGCATTAGATTTAGGTGCTATTGGCACGGCTTCAACTGTGGTTAAAATAGGTTATTTAACTGTTGTTTCGGGTACATTTACTTGTACAGGGGATCTTAGAATTGATGGTACAGGAGCAAATGGATTTGGAACAATAACTGTTGCAAGTGGTGCTACGTTGATTGGCATAGGAAGAATAGGAGAAAGAACCTCTTCTGCTGGTACATATTGTGGGAATGTTACTATTGATGGTACGTTGGAAATTAGAGGAAGTTTTCTCTCTGGTACTATTAATATTAATGGAAAATTAATTCGTAATAGTCCATCTGGGTTAGCTTTATCATCAAATCCTTCATCAATTACATCAAGTTTTACTTACGGGGCAAATGCTACTTTGGAATATAATGTAAGTTCTGGTACGGCTCAAATGGGTGCAGAGATTTCTAATACAGCACTTGTTCCTTCAATACCAAATATGATTATCAATACGGTGGCAGCAGCAAAGGTTTCTACGAACTTTAAAACACCTAAGGTAAAAAATCTAGTGTTCACATCTGGTAAGCTGGAGTTAAACTCCAAATTAACTATACTAACAGGTGGTTCAATTACAGGATATGATGCTTCGAAGTATATTATAGCTCCATCAAGTACTGCTGCATTAGCTATTGAAAATGTAGGAACAACAGCTGTTACTTTCCCGATTGGAGTGAGTACAACATCTTATACGCCCGTAACCATTATAAATGCTGGTGTTGTTGACGTATTTTCTGCCAATATTTCTACAACTGTTCCAGCTGGTCTTTTAGACCCTACAAAAGCTGCCAATAAAATTTGGAATATCAATGAAACTGTTGCAGGCGGCAGCAATGTAATCATGTCTATTCAGTATAATGCAGCTGGTGACATGGGTGCAGCTTTTGATTATGTAGCAACAACTGGCGAAATTGGACACCACAACGGCACTATTTGGGATAAAAAATATCCTTCCTCTATTACTGGAACTGGTCCATACATCATGACCGCTACTGGAATTGACGCATTTTCGCCTTTTATTGTTGGAGGTGGTAGTTCTGTATTGCCAATTTCATTGGTTCATTTTTCTGCTAAAAACAACGGTTTCTCCAACCTTATCTCTTGGGAAACTGCTGTTGAGCAAAACGTCCGTAATTTTGCTATTGAAAAATCAGAAAATAGCAAAGATTGGACGGTATTAGATATTTGCCTTCCAAATCCATCAAAACGCTACGAAATGAAAGACAATTCTCCTTTTGCTGTCACTTATTATCGTTTGAAAAACGTGGACAATGATGGTCGTGAGCAAGTGTCAAAAGTGATTTCTGTTCAACGTCAGACTGGGCGTTTCCATATTTCGAGCATTTCACCAAACCCAACTTTTGGCGATTTGACTGTTAATTTTGAAAATAATGCGTCATCTGATGTAAAAATTAAAATCTTAGATATTTTTGGAAAAATTATTTTTACTCAAAGTATTCCTTCTGAAAAAGGTATGAATAGTGCAGAAATAAATACTTCAAATTTGAGCGTTGGTTCTTATTTTTTAACTATGAACAATGGCGTAACAAATTTGACACAACGTTTTGTAAAACAATAAAGATTTGGAATGGCAGCCAACGTGAGATTTTAACATTAAAATACAATCAAAACGATTTTCATGCGTCTTCAAAAATGTGCTGTAACTTTTATGTTGCAGCACATTTTTTCTTTTTTTTCTAAGTTTTTTCAAAAAAATTTAATTCAATCAGAAAAAATAACGAAATTTGCGAGTTATTTAAAAAAACAAAAATTTTTACATACTTATGATGGATAGACAATCAACCATTGGTTTTATTTTGATTTTTATTTTACTAATGGTTTGGGCGCAAATGAATACGCCTTCTCAAGCAGAATTAGACCGTAAAAAATACGTTCACGATTCTTTGGCGTTGGTTCAAAAAAGGACAGACAGCACCGCTGTTGCGCAACAAAATCAACCTGCACAGCAACAAATCTCACCTGCCAATGCTCCAAACGACACTACTTTATGGAAACAATATGCCTCTAAATTCGGTGCTTTTGCGCCAGCAGCAGTTGGTACTGAAAAGTTAGAAGTACTTGAAAATGAAGACATTAGAATTACTTTTTCAAGTAAAGGTGGTCGTATCAAATCAGCTCAATTAAAAAAATTCACAAAGAGCAACGAGAACGAAAAACACCAAGATATTTTTGCACCTTTATTTTTGATGGAAGATGCGAAAAATAAGTTTGAATATATTTTGCCTGTTCAAGGCGTTGGAAATCTTTACTCTTCTGATTTGTATTTTTCTTCTGAAAAAAATAACAACACTGTTACGTTCCGTGCAGATGCCGGAAATGGACGTTTTTTTGAACAAAAATATACTTTGACAGACACTTATGGCTTGGATTACAGTGTTCGTTGTAATGGTTTGCAACAAGTATTGGACGCATCGCAAAATAAAATCTCGCTTCAGTGGGAGAATTATTTGGACAAATTAGAGCGTAGCCAACAATATGAGCGCAATTATTCATCTGTTTATTTCAAAACGGCTGATGGTTCTGCGGATTATTGCAACTGTCAAAAAGACGATAATTTGAGCAAAGAAGAGCCTGTTCGTTGGATTTCTAATTCAAATCAGTTTTTCAATAGTTCATTGATTGCTACCAATGCCCCTTTTACAGATGCGCAAATGGCAACACAAATGTTCGATGACCGCAATCCTGATTTGAAAAAATTATACAGCAAAATTGGTGTACCGTTTGGACACAGTTCTGACGAAACTTTCGCTATGAAAATGTACATCGGACCAAACGAATTTGAACGACTACAAGCGTATAAGGTTGAATTACAAGAGATTATACCTTTTGGAAAGAGCTTTTTTGGCTCAATTAACCGCTGGATAGTTCGCCCAATTTTCAATTTCTTATCCAGTTTGATAGGTTTGAAAGGTTTGGTGATTTTGCTTTTGACGCTGATTGTAAAAGCTGTTTTGTATCCTTTGACCTACAAAATGTTGTATTCTCAGGCAAAAATGGCGGCTTTGAAACCTCGTTTGGACAAAATGCGTGCAAAATTCGGCGAAGACCAACAAAAAATCCAAGCGGAAACAATGAAATTGTACGGAGAATATGGCGTAAATCCTTTGGGAGGCTGTATGCCGATGCTCTTACAAATGCCGATTTGGATTGCCTTGTATCGTTTTTTTCCAGCCTCGATTGAGTTTAGACAACAACCTTTCCTTTGGGCAAAAGACTTGACGAGTTACGATGCGTGGCTTTTACTGCCTTTTGATATTCCACTTTTTGGTAGTCACATCAGTTTATTTACCTTGCTTTGGGTATTCTCTACCTTGGTTTATACTTATTATAGTACAAAAGATACGGATTTTTCAGCGCAACCTTACATGAAATATATGCAGTACGTCATGCCTGTGATGTTCATGTTTGCGTTTAATACGTATGCGTCTGGTTTGACTTGTTACTTGGTTTTCAGTAATTTATTGAACATCGCTCAGACAATTATCACAAGAAATTATGTGATTAATCAAGATAAGATTTTGGTAGAACTCGAAACGGCAAAAGCTGCTCCGAAGAAAGCAGGTTTTATGAGCAAATTGCAAGAAGCGACTCAAATGGCGCAAAAAATGCAGGAAGAGAAAGAAAAAGGTAAGAAAAAATAATTTATTTTTTTATCATATCAATAATATATATTACTTTTGCAACAAACCTCGTAGGATGAAAACGCCTACGGGGTTTTTTACCTAAAAAAAATTAGTTTTTATACAATGAAAGTAGTACAGATTTTAGTTTATTTTTTTATTTTTTTATTTTTTTTGCCTAATGCTTTTGCTCAAACGATGGATAAAAATGCCAATGGCGATTTTATTGTTTTGATGCCTGATGGTTCGTATGAAGATTTTGATGACAAAAATCCAACGCACAAAACGTTGATGAAAGATTTTTTGAAAAAAGAAAAGGAGAAGAAGAAAGTTGGAAAGTTGGAAAGTAAGAAAGAGGTTGAAAGTAAGAAAGTAGGAAAGTTGGAGAGTAAAGAAGAGGAGAGTGACAAATTACGCCTAAAAAAAGAAAAAGAAGCTCAAGTATTGGCTGAAAAAAAAGAAAAAAATAATGATAAATTACTTCAAAAATCTAAAAAATTTTTTGACAATGAGCAAATAAAAGGCAAATTGGCTGACGAAGCGATGAATAAACGCATGAAATCAGAGTATAATTACAAAAAATTCTTAGCCGATAATAGTAGAAAAAAAGAGTCTAAAGAGGCTGAAAAACTCAAAAAGTTTTTTGAAGAAGACAAAGACAAAGAAAAAGACTCAAAAAAGGCATTTACAGTTGCTTTGCGTGACGCTCGTGACGCTCGAAAAGACCTTTTTCAAGCTGGTCTGGACATTTCTAATTTCCAAGAATACCGTTTGGAAGAGCCAAAACCTGTGATTGTTATTGCAAATAGGGTAGAGGAGAAAGCGGAGAGTGAGAAAGAGGAGAGTGAGAAAGTGAGAAAAGAGGAAAGTAAGAAAGTAGAGAGCAAGAAAGTAGAAAGTGACGATGAAGAAAAAAGAGAATCGGAATTGGCACAAAAAGTAGCTAAGGAGGAAAAAAAGAAAAAAGAGAGTAAGAAAAAAGACAGTAAGAAAAAAGAAAGTGAAGATGAGGACATAAGTGAAGATGAGTTGGCGCAAGAGGCTGCTAAAGAAGAAAAAAAGAAGAAAAAGGAAAGTGATAAAGCACTAAAAGAAGAGCGTGAAAAAGTAAGAAAAAAAGAAAGTGAAAAAGAAGAAAAAAAGAAAAAAGAGAGTAAGAAAGTGGAGAATGAGAAAGAAGAGAAATCAAAAATTGCGAAGTCCGACGATAAGAAAACAGATGTAAAGCCTGTTCTAAAACTCAAAGCGGAACAAGATGTAATGCTGAATCCTCCGTATCCGCCTTGTGTGATTGAGTTTGACGGCTTAGATGAGTTCACAAAAATCAAACGAAAAGAAACTCGAAAAGATGTTTTATTTCAACACACAGACGATTTGATGCTCAAATTTTATGAAAAAAATGACTTTTTGACTTGCTCCGTTTCGGGTTCTCGAACAGATAAAGGTTTTAAATATTTGACTTTTTATTTTTTATTTAATTCTGATAATGTGCAAAATACCTATGGTGTTTTGGAAAAAGACTTTGTGGTTACACTTCGTTTTTTAGATGGCGAACAGATGCCTTTGTTTAATTCTAAAACAGATAGAGGTCAAGTGGATTTTTTGAAAAAAACAACATCTTATAAAGCCGTAATTGCATTGACTGAAACTCAGGATAAAAAATTATTCAATGGAGAAGTGGATCAGATTCGTGTTCTTTGGGGTACAGGAACTGACGATTACCCAATTTACGATTTGGATTTTTTCTCAAATTTAATGAATTGTATTAAATAAAATTACTTTTTTATAAAATTTTACAAATAAAAATATTATGCAAACACGTCGTTCTTTTTTACAAGATACCGTCAAACTTGCGGCAGGTGCTGCAATTATTCCAAATCTTGCTTTTGGTAAGGAAGAAAAACCAATCGGACTTCAACTTTGGAGCGTTAGAGATGCGCTTAAAGACGATTTTGATGGTACAATCAAAGCTATCGCCAAGGCTGGTTTTAATTATGTTGAGGTTTTTGGCTACGAAAATGGTGCTTGGTTTGGCAAAAATGCCAAGGCTTTCCGTACGTTGCTCAAAGATTGGGAAATGAAAGCTCCTTCTGGGCATTTTGTTTTTAAATCAGCGCACTACGATGCAAAAACCAAAATGGTTACTGACGAGTTCAAAAAAGTGGTGGAAGATTCCTTGAAATTAGGACAACGCTACTTGATTAGTCCTTGGACAGACGAAAAAGACCGCATCAACAAAGATACGTACAAAGGTTTTGTCGAAATGTTGAATGCAGCTGGTGCATATTGTAAAACGCAAAATATTCGTTTTGGCTACCACAACCACTGGTTTGAGTTTGAAAAGATTGGTGACGAACTCATGTACGATATGTTGTTGAAAGGAACTGACCCAGCGTTGGTGACCATGGAATTAGATGTTTGCTGGGCAACTTATGCCAAGAATAATCCTGTCGATTGGTTTAAAAAACATCCTGGTCGTTTTGAATTGTTGCACATGAAAGATATGTTGGCTGATACGGAAAGAGAAGAATGTACGACCATTATCGGAAATGGTGTTGTTGATTTTGAAAATATTATTGCGAATGCTCGTAAAGGTGGCGTTAAATATTACATCTGCGAGTTGGAAAATTATGAAAAATCTTCTGTTGATGATGTGAAAGTTTGTTACAAGAATTTGAGAAAATTATTGAAAGCGTAAAAAAGTTAGAATGTTGGATTGTTAAATTGTTGCCAACGTGGTATTCAGCTTACGAGTCTGCCAAACGAATAGCAACAATTTAACATTCTAACAAAAGGCAACGTTATGATGGCAACCTTCTAACCTTCTAACAATTACTCATATCCCGATGACAAATCTATTGGGCGATTAATACTTTCTTCCAAAGAAATAAACGTTTCGGTACGCTGAATACCGCCAATTTTTTGGATTTTATCGTGCAAAACGTCACGGAGGTGATTGGTGTCACGGCAAACAATCTTGGCGAAAATAGAGTATGCGCCAGTGGTATAATTTGCGCCAACAATTTCAGGAATATTAGCCAAAGCCTTTGAAACTTCATCGTACAAAGAGCTTTTATCCAAGTAAATACCCAAAAAAGCGGTAATGTCGTAACCCAATTCGGTGTAATCTATTGTTAGGCTTGAACCTTTTACGATGCCCATTTGTTCTAATTTTTTCATGCGAACATGAACAGTTCCGCCCGAAACATGGATTTGCTTCGCAATTTCGGTGTAAGCTGTATTGGCATCTTTCATCAAAATAGAAAGAATCTGACGATCAACTTGATCAATATCTATGTTTTTGTTTGTCATTATCGTGGTTGGAAGGCGGACAAATGCCATTTTTCAATTATGAAAATTATAATTTTTGTACAAAAATAAACATTTTTTTTAAAAATACTAACTTTTTTTTAATAAATTTGCATTTTATTCGCCTAAATTGGTTTTATACTATGATGACAGAACGCAATTGGACGCCATTACTACTGGCAATTACTTTTTCTATGGGCATTTATTTAGGTGTCAAAATAGGGCAGCGTGCGCCCCATATTTTGGGCGATACCAGCTCGAGTTCTTCTCATATTCAAAATAAATTAGACGAAGTAATGCGCTATATCAACGCTCGTTACTTGGATAAAGTCAATCAAGACGAACTTTTGGGTGGCACGATTGACAACCTACTTCAAAAATTAGACCCTCATTCCTCTTATATTTCTGCTGAAGAAATCACATTGGTCAATGACCAAATGGACGGTGATTTTGAAGGTATTGGTGTCGAATATATTGTCACAGAGGATACCATGAATGTCGTATCTGCTTTGCCAGGAGGCCCTTCCGAACAAGCGGGCATTATGTCAGGTGATAAAATTGTGGCTATCGAAGACAGTTCTATTGCTGGCGTAAAAATTACAACAGATAGGTTAATTAAAAAACTGCGTGGCGCAAAAGGGACTCAGGTACATTTGGCGGTCAAAAGAGGAACTCAATTGCTCAATATGACGGTTACTCGTGACGAAATTCCCAATAGAAGTGTCGATGCGGGTTTTATGTTAGACGAAAAAACGGGTTATATCAAGGTCAATCGTTTTGCGGAAAAAACCTACAAAGAATTCATGGAAAAATTGGATTTTTTGGTAGAAAAAAACAAAATGCAAGATTTGGTGATAGATTTGCGTGGCAATCCTGGCGGTTATGTTCAAAAATCAGTCGATATTTTAAACCAATTTTTTAAAGAAAAAGAGAAAATGTTGGTCTATATGGAAGGCTTAAATTCTCCAAAACAAGAGTACAAAACAAGCGGACAAGCATTTTATAACATTGGTAAAATTGCTGTTTTGGTGGACGAGAGTTCCGCATCAGCAAGTGAAATTGTCGCTGGCGCATTGCAAGATTGGGATAGGGCAACGGTGATTGGGAGAAGAACTTACGGAAAAGGTTTGGTGCAAGAACAATACCCGCTTTCAGATGGTTCTGCGCTCCGATTGACGGTGGCTCAGTATTATATTCCGTCTGGTCGCTGCATCCAAAAACCTTACAAAAACAACAAAGATTACGATAACGATGTTGAGAATCGCCTAAAAAATGGCGAATTAGTTGATTTTGAAAAAAATAAAGGAAAAGATACGTCAAAATTTTACACTGCGTCAGGTCGGTTGGTTCGTGGCGGTGGTGGAATTACACCTGATATTTTTGTGCCGATAGAGAGCTTTCAAGCAGACGAAGATTTTGCCAAATTGAGAAATCAAGTGAGCCAATTTACCATTGATTATGTCAAAAATAACAAATCAAGTTTTAGTACTGACGAAAATACTTTTTTGAATGGCGCACTTGACGAAAAGATTTTTGCAGCGTTCATTCAGTATGCTGAAAAACATAATGCTAAAACAGATAGAAATAAAATAAGTATTTATAAAGATAGTTTTTCTACACTTCTCAAAGCACGTATCGGACGAATTCTTTTTTCTGATGAAACGCAGTACAAAGCCTTTGCCCGTAACGACAGAATGATTGAAAAAGCCTTGGAGAGTTTGAAATAGTTTATTGTTTGCTATTCAAATAATCGACCACAATTTTCAATTTTGCTTTCCAAGTCAAATTATTTTTAGCAAACTGATTCAGTTGTGTTGGATAATCGCTATATTTTGTTCTCAGTTCTTTGTAAAAAGAGATAATTTGTTCAATATCAATCGCTGATTCGTCCGCTTCAACTTGCAAAGCATAAGGGAAATCGCTTGGCAAATCTCTATCCAAATAGCCATTGATGAAAGGGATTCCCTTTGCGCAATACTCTCTCAATTTCAGATTTGAGGTTTCCCCGTTTGCTACACCGATGCGGTGCATACCCAAACTACTCAATGCAATATGGCTTTTTTGGAAAAAATCTTCTAAATCATTGCCATATTTTGCACCATGAAATAGCACATATTTTTTTAAAATATCGCTGTCTATTAGTTTTTCCAAAAAAGGAATCTCGTCACCTCTACCAACGATATGAAGATACACTTCTGTTTCATAATTGCTTGAATAATAGTCTTTTATACCACGAATAATCCTGTCAAATCCATGCCAATGTTGCACATTTGCCAATCCTAAAATATGCAATTCTTTTTGAAAAAATGGCTTAGGTAAAATCTCGACACCATCGGTATCAATGCCATTTGAGGTGCGCAATGTTGAGATGCCGTATATTTTTTCAAAAGGAGAAAAAGTCAAAATCACATCAACGCTACGTTTCAAAAGTGGTGTCAATAATTTGTCCATACGGTACGTCCATTGCTCTTTAAAACTGTCTTTTCGAGCTTGCCCATAGTAAGGAAATGAAGCAATTTCCATCACAATACGAAGTGTAGGATTTTGTTTTTTCCAATTGTTTAGCATCAATGTTGCCAACGGATGTAAGAAGAAATGGCGAATATAAATAGCATTATATCCTTGAAAATCAATGTGTTGTAAGTAATCAAAATACTGAAATTGTATGCGTTTCCATTTGTTTTCAAAAGCCCAAACTTGTTTTTTGCCATTTGTTTTTTCTAAAATACATTCGTTGTTTTGAAAGTAAAATAAATCACATTCTAAGCCATGCGTCCGCAATGCTTTCACTTGTGAAAACACTTTTTTGATGATGCCAGAATTGCCTTGTTCCGCAAAATTTATCTTTGTATAGTAGAGGATTCTCATAGGGCAAAGGTACAAAAAAATGGCTTATAATCGTTACAATTACAAGCCATTTTTTACTTATTTTACCAAAATTATAGTTTTACTACTTTCTTAGTTGCGCTTACTTTATTCTCCTGTTGGATTTGGATAAAATAAACACCAGCATTAAGATTTTCGCCAAGACTCAAACGGTTGTTTTTACCATCTAAATTGATTTTTTCAACGATTTTTCCAGAAATATCTGTCAAAATTAAAGTTGCATTTTCATTTTTAAGCAATTGATAATCAATGTTTAAGGTTGTCGAAAATGGATTTGGCGCAATAGAAAGTGCTATATTTTCATCAATATCAATCGTATTGACACCAGGGAACTCTACTACTTCAAACTTATCAATTGCAGCTTTTACCAAGTGTCCAGCATCTTCATCAACTGCTGTAAAAGTTACTTTTGTATTGGCAGAAGGCGCAATTCCCATCGCTTTAAATGACTTATTGAAGATTTGCCATTTGTTTTGGTCAGTACCTTTTGCGATAAGCACTTTTTTGATGGTAGTACCGTTGTCAATGGTCATGTAAAGCGAATCGTTTGGTGCAGTGCCTTGTCCGCCACCATTGAAGAACCAATAATCGAAGTTAAAACCAGGGTTTTTGTAGCTCGCCAAGTTCATCACAGGCGAAGTAATTGTTGTCGAGCCATTGTCCACGTCAGAAGTACCAGGTTGTCCAGCCTCATTGCCAGTCAATAAACATTCGTCACCCAAATCCTTTGCATTGTCTTCGCTTGGCGTTACCAAAGCTCCATTGAATTGCGTTGTGATTGGTTCGCCAACGACCCATAAACCAGCTGTTGCTGTATTTTTAACAGACCAACCCAAAGGCATAGCCGAAAGGAAATCATCTTTGTAGCCGCTTGCTAATTTGTAGGCTTTATTGGTATTTTTATTGAATTGTACTTGTTTTTCAAGCAATATCTGATAACCCCATTTTCCAACATAGACATCAAAAGTATCAGGGAATGTACTAAAATCAACCGAGCCATTAGCGTTTGTTATTTTTGTAATAGATTGATTTTGAGAAACAAACGTTATAGTTGCGTCTTTGATAAGTGTGCTTGTTTTGGCATCACTCACCACTGCCGTAAGGCTATATGCACTCAATGAGCCTAATTCTACATTCAGAACAGTGACTTTACCGTTGCTCACAAGGGCAGTCGTCGTGAAAGGCGTATAGCCAAATTTTGAAAAGGTAACCGTTACTTTTCCGCTATCCGCCACACCTGTTTTATAATCACCTTTGATGTCAGAAAGTGTTTCAGCAATGTTGTATTTGTCAATTTTCACAGCGACATTGTTCAATAACTCGCCTGTTGATTTGGCTTTTACGTTGCCTTCCAAATAGCAAGCACGCTTGTATTTTGGAGAAACGACAAAAAGACCTTCGTCAATATTTGAAATAACCATTGTTCCTGAAGGGAAATATGGATATACGCCCCAAGCTCCTTCAAAGGGTTCGCTTGGGTTAATTGGAGGAAGGTAAGAATCGTATCTTGCCACCTCCACTAAATTGTCAGGACGGTGGGCATCAACAATGTTAAAACCTTCTGTGTAGTAAGAACTTACAGCAAAATCATTCAAAATATGCGTATTGTGAACCACTGCGCCACTGTTCGGATTTGTTGAATGTTTGTCCACTAATTTGATGTTGGAAAGATCACTCACATCGTAAGCTGCCAAAACAGAATTGTTGTTTTCATCTGTTGTAAAAGCATATTTATGATTTTCAGAAAGCCAAATATTGTGCGTAAATTTGGTTGGCGTTTGAACTTTTCCTAAGGAAACAAATTTTGTTTTGTCACCTGTGTAATACACTTCCATTTCACCACGGTAAATATGACCAGCATAAAGGGTGTCGTTGTGCGCAAAACCATCGTGAATATAAGCAGAATTTCCTGTTCCGTTGGTGACAGTTCCCAAATATTTAGGATTATAAGGGTCTGTTTTGATGTCCAACATAATAGCACCATTTGACAAAGAGCCACTGCAACCGAACAAATAAACAACACCTTTAAGGGTATCAATATGCAAAGCGTGAATCTTATTTAATTTTCCTGCCAAATCGCCATTTCCAGTGTAGAATTGGTTGTCCAAATTCGGAGAAGGTAAATTCTTCATATTTACAACCTGTAAACCTTGTCCGCCTTCGGAAGTGACATAAGCGTAATTTTTGTAGGTTTTGATTTCTTTCCAAAGGTTGTCTGGACCTGGGAATTGCGCAATTTGTTTTGGAGCATCAGGATTTGTGATGTCCGTGACAATCATTCCTTTTGACGCGCCCAATAAAGCGTATTCTCTTCCGTTTGCCCAATAACCACAAATGTTCGCCAGTGTTTGTCCTGGATAAGCGGTTTTGTTGCGAAGAGTTACATTGTAACTTAGGTTGTCCTGAGCGATAGATTTAAAGCTCAAAATGCTCATTAGAGCAAAAAATAAAATTTTTTTCATAATCTTAAAAAATAGAAGAGAGTAATTAGGACTACTCTTCTCTTATTAGGTAATATTTAACTGTTATATTTTGAATTTGCTCTTTTGGAATAATTAGGTGAGTTTCCTCCATTGTATATTCTACGGTATTGGCATCAGCATATTCTTTACCTGTTTCTTTTTTTGTGCTATTACTTTGCTTGTTGTCAATATTAACAGCAATTTCTTCTATTACTTTTGACGAATTACGAACTTGATTATAACTAATAATTTTTTTCTTTATATCTTGTAAAACAATGTATTCTAATTTTAAATCTTTAGAAAGGTGATAAGAGTGTAGAAGTCCTTTGTATATAAAAAACTCTTTATCTATTTTTACAAGAATATTAAGATTGACGGATAGGCTGCTTTTTCCATTAAACTGCATATATAATCGTTGCATGAAATTTGCATTTTTACCGCTCTCGTAAAATTGCAAAATTTCGCCAGAAAAAAGATAGTACCAAAAGTTGTCAAATCGGAAAGCTATTGTTTTTCTATCTAAAGCAAACAGGTAGCTTCGAACAATAAAACGAGCAAAAAAACCGAGTAATGCGACATCAACTAATACTGCTAAATTAAATACAAAAATTTTCGATAAATCATCTATTGTTGTTTTTTGTTGAGCCGCAATTTCGTTATATATTGTATTATAAATTACATTGTGTGTGTGTGATTTGGGTTCATTCAACCAATTACCAAAATACGATAGATCGTATGGGAAGGAGTATAGGTAGTTAAGGAAAATTATCAAAAGTAATACTAAAACAATTCCAATATGACCTATATTGAAAATGAATTTTTCGAGAGACCATTTGTAATCAGCTTGCTTTTTTCTTTCTATTTCTTTATTATAAAAATTTCGTATAATGTATTTTTCATAAATTTTTAGGAATAAAATTGATACAACCAATATCCAAGCTATGGCACCTGATTCATTAATAAACAAATGCATACCTTGTAAAAGACATCCTGTACTCAATGTAATCATAATCTCTTTTACAGAATTTTCTCTTGTAGAAAATGATGAATATTTTTTATAACAATATATTCTACGAAGTACAATACCTGGTAAAAATAAAAAAAATATAACAAATATGGAGAGTAAGCTAATGGCTGGCATTAATCATTTTAGTTTAATAAAGTTGTTCTACATAATATTTCTTGTTGTCCTTTCCAATAATTTCAACTTTCTTTTTACTGTCTTTTTTTTAATCTTCGTAAGCTTTTTGTAAATCTTCTTTATCAATTTGTGCTAATCTTTTAGCAACATCTTCTCCTTGTGCTTTTGTTTCTGTATGATCGTGTAATCCTAAGATAGAAAACAAGAGTATAAAAGGCTCTGTTATGATAATTGTTCCTAAATTTAATAAATTTTTAAGCATTATTTTTATAATGTTTTGAATATTAACTAATTGTAGTTTGAAATTACTGAATGCAAAGATAATCTTTTTTGTTTAAAAAATAAAAAAAAATAGACAAAAACTAAAAATTATCATATTTCAATTCTCTTTTCTACCAACGTTTTTAACTTTTCAATTACAAAATCCAATTCTTCAATGGTATTGTGTTGTGAAAAAGAAAAACGAATGGTTTTGCGTTCAGGGTCAGCTTCGATGGCATTGATAACGTGCGAGCCACCTTCTGCACCAGAACTACAAGCACTGCCGCCAGAACAACTGATTCCTGCGATGTCCAAACTAAACAGTAATAATTCTGATTTTGGAGATGCTGGAAATGAAACACTCAGTACGGTGTAAAGATAGTTGCCTTCGTAGTCACCGTTGAATGTTATCCCTTCAAATTCGTCTAAAATTCTATTTTTTAGATGAGTACGCAATTTTTCTATATGAGATTGGTGCGCATCTATGTTTTGACAGGCTATTTCGAGTGCTTTTGCCATACCAACAATGCCATAAACATTCTCTGTACCACCTCTCATGTTGCGCTCTTGCGAACCACCATCAATGTAAGGTTTGATTGTAGCATTGCCATTGATGTAAATAAAGCCACAACCTTTTGGGCCATGGTATTTGTGCGCACCTGACGAAAGGAAATGTATTTTAGATTGGCTTACATCAATGGGAAAATGCCCGATGGTTTGTACAGTATCTGTATGAAAATAAGCATTGTATTGATGGCATAATTCTCCAACAGCGTGAATATCTGTAAGTGTTCCGATTTCGTTGTTGGCGTGCATCAAAGAAACCAATGTTTTGTGCGTACTGTCTTGTAAAAGCGTTTCGAGATAACCCATGTCAATTCTACCTTTATTGTCAATTGGTAGCATTTCAACTTTTACATTTTGGTTGCGTTCAACATTTTCGATGCTGTGCAAACCGCAATGATGTTCAATGGGCGAAGTGATAATTCTTGTCACATCTAAATCCCGAACTGCATTTTTAATAGCCATATTGTTGGCTTCTGTTCCGCCCGAAGTGAAAAAGATTTCACCAATAGAAGCATTGATACATTTTGCTACTCGTTTTCGAGCATCTTCAATGGCGGCACGAACTTTTCGTCCATCGCCATGAATCGAAGAAGGGTTGCCGTGCAGGTTTTGCATCGCATCAGTCATCGCTACGATAACTTCAGGGAGCATTGGTGTGGTTGCTGCGTTGTCTAAATAAACTCTCATAGTATCTTAAATTCTTTTTATTCTAAATTCTAAATTCTTTTTATTCTAAATTTTACGATTGCACCAATCCTTGCTGGCTTTTCTTATAAAAGCGGCAGAGCTGCGAGATATTTGTAGAAATAGTACATTTTCCTCATTTTGAAGGTTCAACGCACCGTAATATTAAATTTTAATGTTACAGTGTGCTGCACCTTCAAAACGTGATTTCATCCATTTTTTCTACAAATATTACGGTGCGCTGCACCCAAAATATTTTTATAAAGAAAACCCTACCAATCCTTGTAAATTCTAAAACGTAGAGTGTACCCGTTTTCGATTCTGAAATCTTAGAATTTAGAATTTTAAAATTTAGAATAAGAGAATTTAGAACAATAGAATTTAGAATCTTGAACTCTGCGGCAAAATTAACTATTTTTTTCAAATATCTTTTGTAACATCAACGTTTTATCGACGTTTCTTTATCTTTGCATTTTAATTTTAAAAAAATGTTATTCCATCATCGAAAAAATTCGATTTCGCTTTTATGAAAAAAATAGTATCGCTTTTATTATTTGTATATTTTGTTGTTAATCAAGGAGTTGCGCAAGATTTTCAATTTTCTCAATTTTATGCTTCTCCCTTAACCTTAAATCCTGCCTTGACGGGTGCATTTTCTGGAAAATACCGAGTTGGTTTGGTCTATCGTGACCAATGGACTAAAATTACGCCTGTTCCGTACAAAACGATTAGTTCTGGTATTGATTTGCGTTTTGAGTTGGATCAAAAACGCAAGGCAAAAGATGTTATTTCAGTCGGAATGGTTTTTGCTTCTGATAAAACAGATGTTTTTAATTTCAATAGCAATCAAATTATGGTTTCTGGTGCGTTCACAAAAGCATTGTCGAATGACAATACGCAATTTTTGACGCTTGGTATTCAAGGAGCTGTTGCACAACGCAATTTGAGTTTTGACAATTTGGATTTTCCAAACGAATTTAATGGTACGAATAATTTTAATTTGCCTTCGTATGAAAAATTCCCTTTCAACAATTTTGCTTACGGAGACCTTGCGACAGGTTTGAATTATGCGATTTCACCAAAAAGAGGAACGTCCTATACTGTTGGATTGGCAATGCACCATATTTTACAGCCAAATATCTCATTTTTTGAAGAAGAAAAAGGCGGAACAAGTGTTTTGCGTAGAAAATATACTGCACACATCAATGCACAAATCCCTACTGGTTTACGAACACAGATTTCACCACGTTTGTTGTTTCAAACACAAGGAAAACACAGTGCTTTGAGTCTTGGAACGAATTTTCGTATTCAGTTTAGTGATTACGATGGCTCAAAAGCTTTGCACGTAGGAACTTGGGCGAGAGCTGTAAGAAATGTTCCTAACAAAATTGGGTTTGATTCGGCTGTTGCCATGATGGGTTTTGAGTTTTACAATTTCTTATTGGGTTTTTCTTATGACTTGAATTTGAAAGCAGTTTCTAATTATAATCGTACGCAAAGTGCTTTTGAAGTAACCTTGGGTTATTTGGGGAACTACGAAAATGATGCAATTTTATGTCCTAAATTTTAAAATAAAACGAAATTATCAGAATACAGTTTGGTTGTAACGGTATCTAAGCAGGCGTAAAGAAATAACCATGTTTATTTTAGCCCAACTACTTATGTGTTGAGTTTAATAAATAATTTTTTTGTTTCAGATATTTATTGTAAATTTGTCAATATGAATAAAGGTAAAAAACTCATACGATTTGACTGGGCAATGAAAAAATTGCTTCGAGATAAAGCCAACTTTGATGTATTAGAAGGCTTCCTTTCTGTATTGCTCAATGAACAAATAACTGTTAAACAAATATTAGACAGCGAAAGTAACAAAAAAACTGACGATGATAAACATAATCGAGTAGATATTTTGGTGCAAAATAGTAAAAATGAATTGGTTATTATTGAAGTTCAAAATAGTAAAGAGTATGATTATTTTCATAGGATATTGTTTGGAACAGCCAAAGCTATAACTGAACATATTAAAGAAGGAGAAGCATTCGCATCAGTAAAGAAAGTGATTTCCATAACAATCGCTTACTTTGACCTCGGGCAAGGCAAAGATTATGTTTATCATGGTAAAAATATATTTAAAGGAGTTCACAAAGGTGATGTTTTAAATTTATCAGAAAGGCAAATAGAACTTTATGATAGAAAGGATGTACATGAAATCTTTCCAGAATATTACTTAATCAAAGTAAGTAAGTTTAGGAATAGAATAAATGACCGTTTAGATGAATGGATTTACTTTTTCAAAAATAGTGAAGTAAAAGATGGTTTTACTGCTCAGGGATTATCCGAAGCAAAGGAAAAACTAGACCACATGAAACTGACAGGTAAAGAATTGGTTAAATACGAACAATATCTTAAAGATTTGAGAGATAAAGCAAGCGAACAACATACAAAAATGGCTGATGCACAAGAATTAATTGATAATGCTCTAAAAAAAGGAAAAGAGGAGAAAGAAATTGAAGCTGTAATAGGTTTTTACGAAAACGGAGCGTCAATTACATTAATATCCAAATCTTTAAATATTCCAGAAGCTAAAGTAAATGAAATAATCAAAAAGAAAAAATAGAATCGTAGAAGAACAGATCTATGAAGTTTCGCCTAAAAAAAGGCGGAATAAGTGTTTTGCGTAGAAAATATACTGCGCACATCAATGCGCAAATCCCTACGGGTTTACGGACGCAGATTTCGCCACGTTTGTTGTTTCAAACACAAGGAAGAAACAGTGCTTTTGAAGTGACGTTGGGTTATTTGGGTAATTACGAAAATGATGCGATTTTATGTCCTAAATTTTAAAATAAAAAATTAATGATACCGAGCAACGAACTGATTCTGTTTATTTTAGCAGCATTTTTGCTGGTGATTAGTCCAGGCCCTAATATGATTTACCTCATCTCACGTTCCATTACACAAGGGCGAAAAGCGGGCGTAATTTCGCTTGCAGGTATTGTATTTGGCTTCTTTTTTCACATTATAATGGTTTCTTTTGGACTTACAGCTGTTTTATTTGCTGTTCCATTTGCTTATACATTGCTCAAAACTTTGGGTGTTTTATACCTTTTGTATTTGGCATATCAAGCGATTAAACCAAATTCAACAAATGTTTTTGAAAATCAAAATAAATTAGAAATTGACAAACCAAGTAAATTATTTAGTATTGGGTTTTTAACAAGTGCTTTAAATCCTAAAATTGCAGTGTTTTATTTGTCGTTTTTTCCTCAATTTATAAAGCCTGAATACGGCTCAATTCTTAGACAAAGTTTGCAGTTGGGATTTATACAAATGACGGTTAGTTTTTCTATTAATTTAATCATTGTATTGGTGGCTTCTAAAATATCATCATTTTTTTCAGAAAACCCCAAGTGGTTGAAAGTTCAAAAATGGTTTATGGCGAGCGTTCTAACTTATATGGCAATTAAAATGGCTCTAACAAAAGCAAAATAAATAAAAAAATGAAAAAAATACTCTTATTTTTACTCCTTTTAAGTTCAAATATTGTTTTTTCGCAAGGAAAAATGAAAATCGCATTGCTCAAATACCGTGGTGGTGGCGATTGGTATGCGGTTGTGGACGCTTTGCAAAACATCGTAAAATTTTCTAACCGAGAGTTAGGGACAAATATTGATGCCGACTATGCAACGATTGAAGTCGGAAGTGCAGAAATTTTCAACTATCCATTTTTGTTTATGACAGGACATGGAAATGTTGTGTTAAATGACGATGAAGCGACCAATCTGCGCAATTATTGTTTGGCAGGTGGCTTTGTTTTTGTAGATGACGATTTTGGTATGGATCCTTACATAAAAGTGGCTTTAAAAAAGGTTTTTCCAGAAAATGCGCTACAAGAATTGCCTTTTGAGCATCCTGTTTTTCATCAAAAATATAATTTTTCAAAAGGAATTCCAAAAGTTCACGAACACGATAGCAAAGCACCAAAAACGTATGGTGTTTTTAACCAAAATAGATTGTGTTTGATTTATGCCGCTGAAAGCAATATTTCAGACGGCTGGGAAAGTCCCGAAGTTCACAAAGACAGCGAAGAAGTGCGTCAGCAATCGTTGAGAATGGGCGCAAATATTTTGCAATTTGCGTTTCAGCAGTGATTGTAGTAACACGTTAAAAAAATGAAAGAATTAGCCTATTTAAATAAATATTTTTATAAATACAAGTGGCATTTTATTGGTGGAATTGTGTTTGTGGCAGTGTCGAATTGGTTTCGGATATTGCAACCACAGTATATTCGTGATGCGATGGATTTAGTTGTTTTGGAGCTGAACAATACACAAACGCTTCAAAATCAGGCAGATATAGATGCGCACAAAGCAAATTTGAATTGGCAAGTGATGCGTTTCGGTGGTATTGTCTTGTTGTGTTCGCTTATGATGGGTCTGTTTATGTATTTTATGCGACAGACGATTATCGTTATGTCTCGTTTGATTGAAAACGACCTTCGTGAAGAAATTTTTGCGCATTACGAAAAACTCACTCAGGCTTTTTACAAAAGAAACAATACGGGCGATTTGATGTCGAGAAGTACCGAAGATGTCGCAAAAGTACGTATGTATTTAGGCCCGACGATGCTCTACGGAATCAACTTGGTTACGCTTTTTACGCAAACGATTTATGCCATGTTTAGCGTGAATTTTGAGTTGGCAATTTACAGCTTGATTCCGCTTCCAATCCTTTCAATATCAATCTATTACGTATCGGATTTAATCAATAAAAGAAGTACTGTTATTCAACAGCAGCTCTCGAAATTGACCTCAATTGCGCAAGAAGCCTATTCTGGGATTCGAGTCATAAAATCTTATACGCAAGAAAAAGCGACGATTCAACATTTTTGTGATGAAAGTGAATCTTTTAAGCAAAAATCAATGCAATTGTCAAGGATTGATGCAGCGTTTTTTCCAACAATGGTTTTTTTGATTGGATTGAGTACGCTGATTGTGATTTATGTCGGAGGTATTCAAGTGGCGGCTGGAAAAGTAACGCCTGGAAATATTGCAGAGTTTGTCATTTATATCAGTATGCTCACTTGGCCCGTGAGTTCGATTGGTTGGATTGCATCGTTGGTGCAGCAAGCGTCAGCATCGCAAAAACGCATCAATGAATTTTTGAAAACTGAGCCAGAAATTGCTAACTCTAAAAAAGAAGTAATTGATTATCAAGGAGATATAACTTTTAAAAATGTTAGTTTTACGTATCCAGATACAGGAATCGTTGGTATAGAAAATGTTAGTTTTACTGTAAAAGCTGGGCAAAAATTGGCAATTATTGGTCGTACAGGTTCTGGAAAAACGACAATTGCTGACTTGATTTTGAGAATGTATGATGTTTCGGAAGGAGAAATTTTACTTGATGGAAAAAATATAAAGCAATTAGATTTGGCGAATTTACGTCAAAAAATTGGCTATGTTCCACAAGATGTTTTTCTTTTTTCTGATACGGTTTCTAAAAATATTGCTTTTGGAAAACCTGACGCATCGCAAGAAGAAGTTGAAAATTATGCTCGATACGCTGCGATTCACGATGAAATATTAGGGCTTTCTGATGGCTTCAAAACGGTTGTTGGAGAGCGAGGTGTTACGCTTTCTGGCGGACAAAAACAACGCATTTCTATTGCTCGGGCTTTGATAAAAAAGCCTGATATTTTGATTTTAGACGATTGTCTTTCAGCGGTTGATACCGCTACGGAGCAAACAATTGTTGGTTTTTTGAACCAAAACATGAGCGATAAAACCTCAATTGTCATTACGCATCGCATTTATGGAATGTTGCAATTTGACAAAATTATTGTCTTGGACAATGGTAAAATAGCCGAAGAAGGCACGCACGATGAACTCCTCAAAAACGGCGGCTATTACTCAGAACTGTTTGAACGACAACAAGATACACAAGTAGTCGTAAGTCTGTAAGTTAAAAGACTAACGACTTATTGACTTGCGACTAACGACTACTTAGAATTATGATAAAAACCTTTATTTGCGATGATGAAAGACTTGCTCGCTCAACAATGCAACGTCTTCTGAGTACTTACGACGATATTGAAATTGTTGGAGAAGCGGCGATTGTTTCGGCTGCCGTCGAGAAAATAGAAGAATTACAGCCAGATGTTGTTTTTTTGGATATTCAGATGCCAGGCGGCTCGGGTTTTGACTTACTGGAAAAACTTAATTTTTTACCAAAAATAATATTTGTTACCGCTTATGATGATTTTGCGGTAAAGGCTTTTGAAGAAAATGCCTTTGATTATTTATTAAAGCCTATTTCTCAAAAACGCTTAGACAAAACAATAGAAAAAATACGCAATGAGCTGATTATCAATAAAAAAAGCGATAATTCTGAAAAGATATTTTTAAAAACTGGCTCAAAACATTATTTTGTCAATTACGATGAAATCTCACACATCAGTTCAGTTGGCAATTATTCCAAATTTCATTTTGGGCAGCACAGTTCGTTGTTGTACCAATCTTTGAAAAAATTAGAAGAGCGTTTGCCCGAATCTATTTTTTTCAGAGCCAATCGTCAAGAATTAATTAACCTCAATTATATTGAAACAATGAATGAAAAAAATGGCGAATTTCAAGTAAAACTTAAAAACGGTTACGAAACAGTCTTGTCAGAAAGAAGCGCAATAGCATTAAAAAAAATGTTTAAGTAGTGCAGATGAATCTTTTAAGTAGCGTAACAAAAGCCGCTTCGCATCTACTGCAAAGCGGCTTTTGTTATTTCCCTTCCACTATATCTATCTCTTCCTCCAAAGCCATAGTATCGCCGCCAGTAGATTTTTCAGTGCAGGAGTTTTACTTTTCTGAAGTAAGGTTTTTAATGAAAAAGATAAGAATAATTTGCAAAAATAAATAAATAAACGTACTTTTGTTGTAAAAATAGATTTATGTCATCACTTTCATTTGATAAACACGGAAATTTAGTGCCTTATGAAATATCAATTATCAGTTTTGAAGATTTTAGACAGTTTTTTGTAATGCAATTTGAATATTCCATTGCAAGAGGTATTTTGTATGAGTTGTATGTGGATTTTGTTAAAGATTTTAGTTCGGAATTTACACCAGAGTTTGTTCATTGGATTGGAGGTAGTTTTGTGACCAATAAAATCAGCCCAAATGATATTGATGTTGTTACTTTGGTTGAGATTACAGAGCAGTTGAATCTTAGAATTGATATATTACAAAAATTCACTACGAAAGGTTACTCAAAACAAAATTATAATATAGACAGTTACTTGATTCCTGTTTATGACGTTAGAGATTCAAGGTATGCTTACACACGAGATTCTGTTCAATATTGGAAAGATTGGTTTTCTCATGATAGAAACAAGGAAGAAAAAGGATTAATTCAACTAAATTATTCAAAAAATGATTAAAATTAATAGATTAGAAGCAGAAATCAAAGACTTAGAAGACTTGATTAAAAATGGAAAACAGTTCATGCTTGATTTTCCAGACGATAAAATATTGGCTTTTGCTGTACTTCAGTATGAGCCAAGGCTCAAAGAATTACGCCAAGTATTACAGCAACTAAAAAAAGAGGAACTTATGCTCGAAGTGGCGTAACAAAAGCCGCTTTGCAGTAGATGCAAAGCGGCTTTTGTTATTTCCCTTCTACTATCGCTACCTCTTCCGCACTCAATCCATACAGCCATAGTGTCGCCGCCAAGAGATTTTAAGTGTAGGATTTTTTTGATAAAAGTTTCCAAATATAGAAACCTTTATTATCTTTGTCCGTAAATTTATGCAAAATGAGAAAATTTAAAACCGTTTTTTTAGATGATGCGATTGATTTTTTAGAGATGCTTGACGAAAAGACAAGAGATAAAATAATTTATAACATTGACAAAGCAGAACAATCTAATGACCCAAAGTTATTTAAAAAATTAACAAATGACATTTGGGAGTTCAGAACAAAATATGCTAATGCTCAATATCGTCTTTTAGCATTTTGGGATAAACGAGATAAACAAGAAGTGTTAGTTGTTTCAACGCATGGTTTGATAAAGAAAACAGATAAATTACCACCAAAAGATATTGATAGAGCCGAAAATCTAATGAATCAATATTTTGACAATCAATAAATTATGAATAAAATGGCAGTTAAAACATATTCTTTAGAAGAAGTAAAAAATCGCTTCATTGGGGAGCTTGGCTCAGTCAAAAGAGAAAAATATGAGTATGAGTTACAAATGGAACTTGTAGGAGAAGTGATAAAAAAAGCTCGTATAGAACGTCAATTAACACAAGCCGAATTAGGCGCATTAGTAGGCGTGCAAAAAGCTCAAATCTCTAAATTAGAAAACAGTGCCAATAGCGCAAGAATCTCTACCATATTACGAATATTCAAAGCACTCGCCGTTGAAGTGCATTTTAATGTTTCTATGAATGGAGAAATATTGGAATTAGCCTAACAAAACAAAAGCCGCTTCGCATCTACTGCAAAGCGGCTTTTGTTATTTTCCTTCTATATCCCTATCTCTTCCGCACTCAATCCATACAAGCGCATTTTCGCACACGGATTTTCGCAGATAAAATCAATGAATTGATTTCACTCACGGATTTCTTACATGAAAAATCAGCGAAAATCCGTGAGTGATGCGGAGCATCATCTGTGTAAATCTGCGTGCAGAATTATGAAACATAAGCAACAGCAGCGGCAGCACGAACCTTTCACTAAGATTTAAATTTGGTAGCAAAGAAAGTGATTATCTTTTATATATTTTAAAAATTTATCTAAATATTATAAAAAAGTGTTACATTTAACGTAGAAATATATATTTTTGTGACAGCGTTTTTAAATTAAAGTTCCATTTTATACAAATAAAATTTTTTAAAATTATGAAATATTTTTCTTCTTCCAAAATCAAACATGGACTAATATTTTTAGCTTTTCTGTTTTCTAACTTTGTTCATGCACAGGATTTTATGATGCAAGCGTGGTATTGGGATTATCCCAAAACTGCCACTGGTGCGAATTGGGTTGGGACTTTACAAGGTCAAGCAGCAGCATTGAACGGAAAATTCAATTATATGTGGTTGCCTCCTTTGGCAAAACCAAGTTTTGGTAATAGTTCCAATGGTTATGACCCAAAAGATTTATACGATTATGGCGAGTTCAACAATGGTTGTCCTTGGGGCAATCGTTCTGGCTTAAATTCTCTGATTTCTACTTATAACAACAACAATATCAAGACAGTAGCCGATGTTGTCTATAATCACCGTGATGGTGGACGAGCGGAAAATAACCCTGCTGTAGAGAATTACGTCACCAATTTTACGGGCAATGGTGCGCCTTTCCCTTCGGACAGAATGCGTTGTGTATTGCCTTTGGGAACAGGTACGCTCAATGGTGCAGGTGATTACTACATTAAATTTAGTTCAAAAACAGGAAATACGGCTAATTATGGCAATAAACCTTACAAAGTATATGTTCAGACTAAAAAAACGGGCTGGCAAAGTCTTCCTGATGGTAATGAAGCCGAACCAAATGGCGGTGGCGATTGTAGTCAAACTTTTAATACCATTACATTAGGAAGGAATTTTAATGCTACAACAGACGGCAGTGGTTGTGCTACTGATGAGTTCAAAATTACTTTGACTGCCAATGATATTTTTCCGACGGATACACTTTTTATTTATTTTTCTAATCAAAATGGTCAATATTCTGACCATCGTCCTTATGGTTTGTGGAGCGCAGCCCGCAATGCAGATGTTATAAGTGAAGTAAAATACCAAACTTACACGGATTTTTCGGGTTTGCCAAGCGGACAAGGAGCGATGAATTATCAAAGTTTCAAACCAAACGGTACAAATCCAACCAACCTAACAGGCGAGCAAGACGGAATGTATTTCTTCTATGACTACGAACAAGCCAATACCACTTGTCAAAATGTTTTGAACGATTGGACAAAATGGAATTGGAACACTATCGGAATCCGTGGTTTTAGAATGGATGCCGTAAAACATTTTCCAGCAAGTTATGTCAGCCAATTGATGAACAATTTGAACAGTCAAGGCATCAATCCAGGAATGGTTGTTGGTGAAAGTTTTGATTTTGATGCAAATACTTTAAAAAACTGGGTCAATGCGGTACAAAGTGGCATGACTCCTTCGGCTCAAAGCAATATTAACATCAAAGTATTTGACTTTGCATTGCGTGGCGCACTAAAAAATGCTTGTGATGGTTTTGGCTATGATGTACGAAATGTTTATACCAGCGGCATCGT
Organism: Saprospiraceae bacterium; assembly: GCA_043777755.1. Taxonomy (GTDB): domain Bacteria; phylum Bacteroidota; class Bacteroidia; order Chitinophagales; family Saprospiraceae; genus CANHEE01. The sequence continues at coordinate 15,849 of JAYWHK010000282.1, read as the reverse complement.
GGAAGGAGCTGGCGCAAGCGGTTTTAATTCTGTTACTTTTGTCAATAACCATGATTTTAGAGATGCTGGACAACCTGTTCAAAATGACCCAAAATTAGCCTACGCTTATATTTTGACCAATAATCGTGTTGGAACGCCTTGTGTTTTTTATCCTGATTATTATGGTACAACGATTCCAAATGCACCAACGGTGAACCTTCAGTCGCAGATTGACCAACTTATAAATATTCACAAACAACATATTTTTGGTTCAAATCAATTGGATTATTTGAACAAAGAAGGTTCTGGAACATTGAATGGCTCTAATTATATTTCGGCTGGTGCTGGCGCAAGTAAGACCACTACCCAGATTTACCAAATCAAAGGCGGTGCAAGTGGTCGTGATATAATTGTTGCGATTAATTATGCTGGAACAACCTTAAAAGTTGATCACCAAATTAACGGAACAGGCAATCCTCAAAATACGCAATTCACTGATTTACTTGGAAATTCAGCTTTTCCAACAGCAAATGTAGATGCGCAAGGTCGTATTTACATTGAATTACCACCAAGAAGCTATTCTGTTTGGTTGCGTCAATCAGGTCAAGCTGCATCGCCAGTTAGTGTTGTATTGAGCAATCAAACAAATGTAAGTTGCAACGGTGGCAACAATGGTGCTGCAACAGTTGCTGCAACGGGCGGTTCTGGCTGTACGATGAGTTACCTTTGGTCAAATGGTCAAACTGGCGCAACAGCTTCTAACTTAAGTGCTGGAACATACACTGCCATCGCTACTTGCGGTACGCAAACAGGTTCTTACATTGTTACCATTACGCAGCCTTCTTCTGTTACAGTGAGTACGGGTGCTATTCAGTTGGTTACTTGTGCTAACGCTGGTTCTACAACGGCAACAGCAACAGGTGGAACAAGTCCTTTTTCTTATTTGTGGTCAAATGGACAAACAAACGCTACCGTAAGTGCAGTAAATAGTGGTTTATATACGGTAACTGCTACCGATTCTAAAAACTGTAAAAAAACATTAACGGTCAATATTGGAGCAAATCAAACAGCTCCGCCATCGCAAATTCAAGCCTCTAATACACTGACTTGTAGCAATACAAATGCTACTTTGACACCTCAAAATACTTCAGCCAATTATACTTATTTGTGGTCGAATGGTTCAAATACAAGTTCAACAAGTGTGAATCAAACAGGAACATATAGTTTGAGCGTTACAGACAATACAAATGGCTGTACATCAACGAGTTCATATAATTTAACGTCAAATACAACAGTTCCAAATGCTGTTATTTCTAATCAAAATCCAACTTTGACTTGTGCCAATCCAAATGTTACACTCAATGCAAGTGCTTCGACAGGAACAGGAACTTTGAGTTATCTTTGGACAGGAACAGGGATTACAGTTGGCGCAACAACAGCGCAAGCTACTGTAAATCAGGCTGGTACGTTCACCGTGAAAGTAACAGACAATGCCAATGGTTGTTTTGCAACAAAACAAATTAGCGTTGCGAGCAATACAACACCAACGAGCGTTTCGGCTGTTGGCGGAACAGTTACTTGTAGCAATCCGTCTTTGGCATTGAGTGCAAGTGCTACACCAAACGGTGCAACCTATCAATGGGCGGGTCCTAATAATTTTTCTTCTACTTTACAAAATCCAGTTGTGATTGGAGCTGGAACATACAGCGTAACTGCCACAGGTTCAAATGGTTGTACTGCCGTAGCTGCTGCCATTGTTACAGGAACAGGCGCACTTGTTCCGCCAACAATCCAAGGAAATACTTCTTTTTGTAGTGGAACTTCTACGATTTTGTCCATTGGGCAAAGTTATGCAAGTTACCTTTGGAGCAACAATTCAACGGCTAACAACATCAGCGTAAATACTGGTGGAAACTACAGTGTTACGGTGACAGACGCAAACGGTTGTAAAGCAAGTTCAAGCCAAACACTAACTTCAACACCGCTTCCAACGGTTAATTTTGCCAATCAAAATCCTATTATTTCTTGTGCAAATTCCAATTTGGTGTTAGATGCAAGTAGCTCAACAGGAGCTGCACCTTTGACTTTTAATTGGTCTGGAAATGGCATTACGGCTGGTGCAACAAGCGCACAAGCCACTGTAAATCAAGCTGGTACATACAATGTGACCGTTACAGGAAACGGCTGCTCCTCTTCAAAATCAATTACAGTAACAGCCAACTCAACGCCTACAAGCGTAACCGCTACGGGTGGCACAATTACTTGTAGTCAAATATCATTGACATTGAGCGCAAATGCTACGCCAAGTGGCGCAACATACCAATGGGCGGGTCCTAATAATTTTTCTTCTAATTTACAAAATCCAATCGTAACGGCAAGCGGAACATACAGCGTAACTGCCACAGGTTCAAATGGTTGTAAAGGAACAGCAGCGGTAATTGTAACTACTGACAACGCTGCTCCGACACCAACAATTCAAGGTTCTGCAACACTTTGTAATGGCACAAATACTGTTTTGTCTGTTGGGCAAACGTACAACAGTTATGTTTGGAGTGGCGGTGGAACAGCCAAAAATAAAAGCATCAATGCCGCTGGAACTTATACCGTTACCGTTACCGCTGCAAATGGTTGTACAGGTGTTGCGTCACAAACAGTTACCCTTGGACAACAACCCGTTATTTTTATCATTAATGATACTTTGGATTGTATTCAATCAAGCCTTAATATCAATGCGACATCGCCAAGTATGTTAAGCGCAAGTACTTGGACAGGCCCTAATAATTTTACGGCAAATGTATTGACTCCAACAGTAGTAAATCCTGGTGTTTATACGCTAACTGCAACGACGACACAAGGTTGTAGCCAACAATTTTTAGCAACCATTTACCAAAGCCCGAATGTTCCACAAGTGAGTATTGCTGGAAATGCGGTTATTTGTGATGGCGGAACGACAACTTTGACAGCGATTTCAACACAAAATAACTACTTATGGAACAATGGAAGTACAAGCAATAGCATCACAACGTCTGCCGCAGGAAACTATCAAGTGACTGTCAGCAATGCGCAAGGTTGTAAATCTGCGGCTTCTGTACAAGTGGTGATTTCGGCTGCACCAGACGTAAAAGCAAATGATGTAAAAGTTTGTCAAGGTTCAATCGCTACGCTTAATGCAATCGTAACAAACACCAATTCAGTGAGTTACAGTTGGACAAACAATGGTGTATTCAATTCTTCTTCGCAAAATATTACTTTTAACAATGTTTTGCCAAGCAATGCTGGTACGTATTATGTAGCTGCCATCAATAGTGCAGGATGTATTGGTAGAGATACAGCGATATTGAGTGTTTCTCCTAAAATGACCATTTCATTGACACCAAATTACACTTGTAACACAGCAAGCGTTACTGCAAACATTACGGGTGGTATTTCTGCATTTCAATATGAATGGAGTGGTTCGACGTTGAACGCAGGTACTGTATTTTACAACACACCAGCAACGGTGAATGTCACAGTAACAGATGCTTTTGCTTGTAAATCAAACAATGCCTTGCCTTTGAATTTGGCAGCAGCTGTTCCGCTTACAGCAAGTGAACAAATCAGCGCAGCCAACAACGGCAATAATGGTGCAATCAACTTAACGGTTACAGGCGGTGTTCAACCTATTTCTTATCAATGGACAAATGGTGCAACGAGCGAAGATTTGAACAATCTGGCAGTTGGTCAGTATTGTGTTACGATTTTAGATGCGGTTAATTGCGGACAAATCAAGTGTTTTACAGTCAGCAGTAGTGTTGGTTTGGAAGACCAAAATTTGGCAAAAGCGATTAGTGTTTTCCCGAATCCAACAGAAGATTTTGTACAAATAAACATCAAAGGCGAGTTTTCATTGAGCAATATCCAACTTTTTGATGACAAAGGTCGATTATTGCAAAAACTCAAAGGAGATGTTCGCCAAATTGACATGAGTCAATTGCCAAATGCGATTTATTTGCTTCGTTTGGAAAGTGCTGATGGATTTGTAACAAAAAGAATTACAAAATTAAAATAGGTTTTTTTAGAAATAAATAACAAAAGCCGCTTTGCAGGAGATGCGAAGCGGCTTTTATTTTAGTGGTCGTCATAGTGACCTATGCAAGATAATATTTCTACAAATTTTTTTTATTCGTAAAAAAGTATTGAATAGGCGATAAAAAAGATAATTTATAAGTTTATAATTATCTTTGTGGGAATTTTTTATGTAGAACATGACAACTATAAGCAGCACCTTATTTTTTAATGGAATTATCCTGACTCAAAATCCAAATCAGCCCTACGTAGAGGCTGTTTTTGTAGAAAATGAAAAAATATTAGCGGTCGGAAGAATCGAGAATATGAAGGATTTGATTACTTCGCAGACACATTATGTTGATTTGCAAGGCAAAACGCTCATGCCTGGTTTCATTGATGCACACATTCACCTATGGAAAGTAGGTAATTTATTGACTTTTACGCTTGACTTGCGTGGCTCAAAAAGTATTGACGAAATTTTAGAAAAAATAAAAGATTTTCACAAAAAAAATCCTGACAATTCGTACATCAACGCTCGTGGTTTTAACGAAAGTAATCTTTTAGAACAGCGGATGCTTACAAAAAAAGATTTGGATTCACTTGGTATTGAAAAACCAATTATTGTGCAAAGAACTTGCGCTCATATCACCGTCGTCAACTCTTTTACATTGCAAACAATTGAAAATCAAGGAATTGCATTTGAGATAAATGGTGGTAAAACGGATTTAGAAACAGGTACACTCTATGAAACAGCACAAGGTTTGGCGCAAAAAATCTTAGCACCTTACACCAACGCTGAGTACAAAACGATGCTTCGTGCAGCTTACCAAGCATTGATAAAACTTGGTGTAACGAGTGCTTGCGACCCTGCTGTAATGCCCGATTTGTTAGAGGTTTATCACCAACTACAAAACGAAAAGCAGTTACCAATCCGCACCAATGCCATTCCTGTTCGTTTGCCTGATGGCGGTGCAAACACCTTGCCTATTCCCAAATGGCATCGCTCGCCAATGTTGCAAGTCGATACTGTAAAGTTTTTTGCTGATGGCGGACTGAGTGGAAAAACCGCTGCCTTGCGAAGAACGTATAATGATGGTATTTCAAAAGGGATTATGCGACTTTCCGCAGAATCTTTTTATCTTTGGGCGGCAGAAGCGCAGGAGAAGGGATTTAGGATTGCAACGCACGCTATTGGCGATGAGGCAATTGACCTTGTTTTAGATGTTTATGAAAGACTTTTTGAGCAATTTGGATTCCGAAATAGAATTGAGCATTTGGGTTTGCCTGATGCGATACAACTCAAAAGAATCAAAAAAAGCAGAACATTTATTGTTTCACAACCTGTTTTTTTAGAAGAGCTGGGTAAAAATTTCATACAATACCTTGATGAAAGCTATCTTGATTTGTGCTATCCGTACAAAAGCATATTGAAAGCTGGGATTGATTTGGCATTTTCAACAGATGCGCCCGTGGTCAAAAATCTAAACCCTTTTCAGAGTATCCATAATGCTGTCACAAGAAGCACCGCTTCGGGAGAAATTATTGCAAAAAAAGAAGCGATAAGTATTAGCGAGGCACTTTATGCTTACACCTTGGGCGCCGCAAGATCTCTGAAAACAGATGCTTGGACAGGGAGTATTGAAGCTGGAAAATATGCAGATTTGATAGTACTAAATAAAAACCCTTTGAAAGTAGAAAAGAGTGAAATTCTGACAATTGAGGTCTTAGATGTGTTTGTTAATGGTGAAAAAATGTAATTTTCTTATAAGTAGGCGTATAGAAATAAACGTGGTTATTTTAGCCCAACTACTTAGTAAAAAAATAAAAAAACCTTCGAGGACCCGCCAGTCCGTCGAAGGTAAAAACCAAAAAGTGATATGAAAACCAAGTTCTTAAAATCAAATAATCTTTAAAACTAATGTCACAACTTACAATGTCACATTGTTTAATGATACAAATATAAAGGAGATTTTTGTAATATGCAAGTTTATTTCGCAAAAAATATGTCACAATTCTGTTTTTTTTCAGAAAAACACTTGTAAGTACAAATATTATTTGGTTAAAAAAGGTTAAAAATCCATGTATATACTTGTATTTATTTGATTTTTACAAGAAAAAATCAAATATTGCGTTATAAAGAAGATTAAAAATACTTCAATTATTTTATAAAAAAATAAAAAAGAAATTCAATTATGAAAAATTTATCAATTATTTTTGCTTTATCTATGTTTTTGTTTTCAGCTTGTAGCAAAAAGACAACAAGTACCGCAACGCAAAACGATGTCACAAAATCAACAACGCCCAAAATAGAAGAAGTTCCAACAACGCCTATCACAACAGTGCCTGCCGACAAAACGTACACCATGTTTGGCATCCGTAGAACAGCTTGTTTTGGCAAATGCCCTTCTTACGAAGCGCAAATACTTTCTGATGGAACAGCTACGTACAACGGTAAAAAATACACAGATAAAGAAGGTTTGTATCTTGCACGTTTCGCTCCCAGCGAACTCGAAAAATTGATTGCAAAAGCCCGCAATATAGGTTACGTCAGAATGGAAAACCGTTATCCGATAGACCCGAAGAATATGATTGCCGATTTGCCTTATACGCATACCATTTACAATGATGGAAAGATTGAAAAAAGAATTGCCAATAATTATGACTGCCCGCCAGAATTAATAGAATTTGAACAAATGATTGATGAATTTTTGGACAGGTTGCAGTGGGAAGTTGCAGAAAAAAAGTAGTTTTTCCAATTTTTCAATTATTACAGCTTACTTGGCAAATATACACAACTGATATTGAACACCAAGCGTTTGCAATATCTTTAATATCTAATCACCAATATCAGTTGTGTACACCAAGTTTTGCACTCGCTCAAAATCCCTTTTCCCACCTGTTTTTGCCATTAATTTGGTTTCTTTAATCACAATATCGTGGCTCATTGCTTTACACATATCATAGACCGTCAAAGCAGCAATTGATGCACCAACGAGTGCTTCCATTTCAACGCCTGTTTTGGCAGTTACACTGGTGGTACAATCAATAATTAATTCTTGCAAATCATTGAAAGACAGCGTGATATGACAATTTTCTAAACCCAATGGATGACAAAGTGGAATCAAATCACCTGTTTTTTTACTTGCCATAATACCTGCAATAATTGCAGTTTGAAAGACAGAACCTTTCTTGGTTTGAATGTCACCTTCCACTAATTTTTCCAAAACAGCCGTTGGTAAAACCACAATGCTTCGGGCTGTTGCTGTCCGATGTGTTATTTTTTTTTCAGCAACATTAACCATCGTTACTTGACCTTTTTGGTCGAGGTGTGTAAAATCCATTTTTTGCTTGGAATTTTTTATAAATAATTTTGTTAACTATTTACCAGTTTTACAATTCTTACCACGGAGGAACGGAGAACACAGAGTTTGAAAAAAAAGTTAGCCAAAGGCTAATTTTTTCCTCAGTGACCTCCGTTTCTCCGTGGTAAAGAGTAAAAAATCTTCGATTTTTTTATCATGCTAAATAGTTGCAATTTTTGTTTATAAAAAGAAGTAAAGGTAAATAGTTTCAAAGTAAAATATTTATTTTTGCACAAATTTTATCATCAAATCTCAAAATTTTCAAATCATCAAGCCGATATATACGCAATGGAAAGTGGTTTTGGGATTTTGCATTTATGCAAAATATTGAACAACAAGCGTTTGCAATATCTTAATATCTTAATAACCAATATCCATTTTTTGTATATTTATGACAGTACAACAACTTCACGACGAAAAATTACTTTTACTCAGCGCACTCAGTGGCAGTCACGCTTATGGCTTAAATCATGCTGACTCAGACATTGATTTGCGTGGCGTTTTTATTTTACCTCAAAAAAAACTGTACGGTTTCAATTCGCCCGAACAAGTCAGTGATGACAAAAACGATACGATTTACTACGAATTAGGTCGTTTTTTGCACCTTTTATGCAAAAATAACCCTAATTTATTAGAGCTTTTGGCAGTGACAGATGACGTAATACAGTACCGTCATCCGATTATGGAACACGTCAAATCTGAAATGTTTTTATCAAAATTGTGTCGAAATACGTTTGCAGGCTATGCCCGTGAGCAAATCAAAAAGGCTTGGGGTTTGAATAAAAAAATATTGAATCCAATGGAAGAAAAACGAAAATCTATCTTGGATTTTTGTCATGTTGTCGTTGGACATGGTTCTCAAACACTGCAAGAATGGCTCGATGAAAAAGGTTTTTTACAGACAGATTGCGGTTTGGTGAACGTTCCAAATATGCAAAATTTATATGCGCTTTTTCATAAAAATCAATTTGAAGAAAATCCCGATTTTCGAGGAATCGTGCATAGTGATGATTCGCAAGAAGTCCGTTTGAGCAGTATTCCGAAAGGCGTGGAAGCCTTGACGATATTGTCTTACAACAAAAATGGCTATTCTGTTTATTGCAAACAGTACGCTGATTATTGGTCTTGGGTTGAAAAACGCAATCAAATTCGCTATGAAAATACCATTGAACATGGCAAACAGTATGATTCAAAAAACATGATGCACACGTTCCGTTTGTTGCACATGGCAGAAGAAATTGCCAGAGATGGAAAAATTATCGTCCGAAGAACTGACGATAAGGATTTTTTATGGAAAATTCGATGTGGAGAGTTCTATTATCAAGATTTAGTGGAAAAAGCGGAAGCAAAATTAGAAGAAATTGATTTACTTTTTGAAAAATCAAGCCTGCCAGAATCACCCGACGAAACTGCAATCGAACAACTTTTGGTGGCAATGAGAGAAGAGTGTTATGGCAAAAGCTAAGGTTATTTCAATAATTTTTACAAAAAATACTTGATTTTTTCATTTTTATTCAAAAATATTCCTAATATTGCACACTTTTTTCAAAAAATTGATTTACAAATATAAGATTTTATGATTTATTTTTTAATTGGTTTTATGGGTTCTGGGAAGTCTTTCGTAGGGAAGCGATTGGCTGAAAAACTTAATTGCGATTTTGTTGATTTAGATGACTATCTCGTTGAAAAAGAAGGACTTAGTATTGCTGAAATCTTTGAAAAATACGATGAAAATTATTTTAGAGAAAAAGAAAGTATTTATTTAAGTCATTTTTTTGATAAAAAAAATATCGTATTGGCAACGGGCGGCGGCGCACCATGTTTTTTTGACAATATGAAAAAAATGTGCAACAATGGCATCACTATTTATCTCTACATTTCGCCAACATTGCTTTTTGAGCGATTGTCGAAACAAAAAGAACAACGTCCGCTTTTAAAAGGCAAAACCGACGACGAATTGCGTGATTTTATCTTCAATAAAACCAAAGAACGGGCTGCTTATTACGACAAAGCAGAAATTATTTTTGAAATCAAAGAAAATGGCAACAAAATAATTGATGATATTTTCGATTGCTTGACATTATAAATCATTATGGAGAAATTTGTAGATATAGATAAAATTGTAGCTGAAAAAGCGAAAAGTGTTCCTGGGTTTTTAAGGAAAATGATTGCGGGCTATTTGAAACGGATTGCGCATCAAGACGAAGTGAACGATGCCCTTTTTCGTTACAAAGACCGTCATGAAGGTGACTTCGCAGATGCCGCTTTTGAGGAGTTTTCGCCTAATTTGGAAGTAGTCGGATTGGAAAACGTACCAACCACAGGTGGCTGTATTATTGTTGCAAATCACCCTTTGGGAGGTTTAGATGGCATTGTTATGATGCACGTTATCGGTGGTCAAAAAAAAGGAATTCGTAAAGATATTCGCTTCATTGTCAATGACTTATTGATGCACTTAAAGAACTTTGGTTCGTATTTTATTCCTGTCAATAAGTTAGGGAAAAATCCAGCTGAATATTTGCAAAAAATTGAAGAAATCTACGCCAGTGACGATTGTATTTTGATTTTTCCAGCTGGACTTTGCTCTCGAAAACAAGAAGAAGGCATCATGGACTTGGAGTGGAAAAAAAGTTTTATCAGTAAAGCTGTAAAACACAAAAAAGACATTGTTCCATGTTTTATTGAAGGTCAAAACTCTAATTTTTTCTACAATTTAGCGAAAATAAGGGCAAAATTAGGCATCAAGTTCAATATAGAAATGATGTATTTGGCAGATGAAATGTACCAACAACGAGGCAAAAATATAAAATTTGTATTTGGAAAACCAATTCCCTGGCAGACTTTTGACCGTTCTAAAAACCCTACAAAATGGGCGGAAGAAGTCAAAGCACACGTCTATGCGTTGGGCGGAAAAGGCGATTTAAGATTTTAATAAAAAACATTATAAAATACTATAAATCAGTGAGTTAAAGAACTATTTGCGAGCGCATTTTGCGTGACTTATGACTTATTGACTTACGACTACTCAACACAATGGAAGTAATTTGTATCAATGATAAATATCCTGCTGAAACACTTGATTTTTGGACGGATTTTGGCATTAGCCACCCGATAGAGGATAAAATGTACACGATTCGGGAATCGCTTCGTCATTTTGACGGAAGCATAGGCGTGCGTGTAGAAGAAATTGTGAACCCTACTGCTCCAATAAAGCATCCCGTTTTGGGACCTATTCTATACGAACCAACTTTTGCTTTGAATCGTTTTGCCAAACTAAACGGAGATTTACTGCAAAAAGAAGATGTCGAAGAATACCTTTCGCAAGTCGTCAGTACGCCAAAAGGTATTGATTTTGATATGAATTAGGAAAATTTTTTATTTAAAAAAAATAGCGTTACGTAGAGAAAAGGCACGCCTTTTCTCTACGTGGATTTTATGGGATTAAATTATACATTTAAGTACAAATCCAACCAAGCGAGATGCGGTAGTTTTGTGTTTTGTTGAAGCAGACTTAGAGCCAACGGGTGATATTTTTACATTTAGAGTTTGGACTAAACAGCAATTTTATAGATGAAGTTTTGCCTGCGGGCTACAAAATGATTAAATAATTATGGATAATACGTATTTTTTTTTCCTAAGAGGAGAAGTTGTATTGCAATCAAGCCTAAACTTGCATGAACTTGGCGCACTAATTAGCCAAAAAATATTATGTAGTTTAGCTTTGTCAGGTATAGACGATTGTATTTATGAAGAAATCCCTGCGATTTATTGTAGAATTTTAGGTTTACAAATAGTATTAAGTCACCAGGAGTTAAATACTTTTATTTTTAGCATCACTCCCAAATTTATTCCTGCGGTAATGGAAATAAAAGATATTAATCTAAATCAAAACCTATGTAGCCTTTTTAAGGAAGTTTTTAAACAAAATGAGGAAGTTAATGTAATCCCACGGTGCATAGTATCTAAAAGTTGAAAAACTAAAACTAACCATTCGCTGGATTTGATTTATAATCAAATTCTTCTGTATGAGCGTTTGTAACGCAGCGTAAGCAGCACCAATCTATACCAAAGATTCGGCGAAATTGATTTTTACATGAATTAAAACTCCTTTTTTTTCAAAAAATTCAAAAAGTTTTAAAATTTTTTCACAAAAATTTTTTACTTTCACAAAAAGTATTACCTTTGCACTGCCACGCGACCAGCTCCTTGAAAACCTCCCTAGGGTGGAAACGCAGCAAGGATATTGAGTTGAGCGGTGTGCGTGGTTTTTTCTTTTGAAAGCTAAACATCGGATTCCATTAGTTTGGTATCCGATGTTTTAGTTTTTGGCTAATACCTCTCAAATCAAGGCGAACTGTGTAGGATTGGTACACTGATTAGACTGATTTTTATGATTTATAAGGATATAAAGTTTAGTGCAATCCGACAATATAACAACTAAGCAATTTTAACAATATAACAATCAAGCATTTATTATGAAGTTTTTTATTGATACTGCAAATTTAGATCAAATCAAAGAAGCAAAAGATTTGGGTATTTTAGATGGCGTAACAACGAATCCGTCTTTGATGGCAAAAGAAGGCATCATTGGAACAGATAAAATTTATAAGCATTACGAAAAAATCTGCAAAATTGTAGATGAAGGTGACGTGAGTGCAGAAGTTATTTCTACAGATTACGACGGAATGGTGCGTGAAGGTAAGATTTTGGCGCAAATTCATGAGAATATTGTTGTCAAAATTCCGATGATTCGTGACGGTATCAAAGCGATTCGTTGGTTCACGGACAACGAAATTAACACCAACTGTACTTTGGTTTTTTCAGCTGGTCAAGCGATTTTGGCTGCAAAAGCTGGAGCAACGTACCTTTCTCCTTTTGTAGGTCGTGTAGATGACATTTCTTGGGACGGCATCGCATTGATTGAAGAGATTGTAGAAATTTATCAAATGCAAGGTTACACGACAGAAGTTTTAGCGGCTTCAATTCGTACGCCACTACATATTGTACAAGCTGCAAAAGCTGGTGCTGATGTTGTTACTTGTCCATTGAGTTCTATTTTGGGACTTTTAAAACATCCTTTGACGGACATTGGTTTAGCTCAATTTTTAGCTGACCACAAGAAGGCAAACGGGTAAAAGTCAAAAATAGTCGTAAGTCAATGAAATAGTCGTAAGTCCGTAAGTCAATAAGTCATCATGCGTTTGACTTACGACTTACCGACTTACGACTCAAAAGACTTACCGACTTACGACTCAAAAGACTTACCGACTATTATATAATGATAATAAAGAACTCAGAATTTTTAGGCTCGTTTCAATACGAAAAGCAATGCCCAACAACGGGTTTGCCAGAATTTGCGTTTATTGGACGGTCTAACGTAGGAAAATCGTCGTTAATCAATATGATTTGCGACAAAAAAGGCTTGGCGAAAGTATCGCAATCGCCTGGAAAAACCCAAACGCTTAATTTTTTCACCATTGACGAAAGTTGGTTTTTGGTGGATTTGCCAGGTTATGGCTATGCGAGAGCATCGAAGGTGTTGAGAGCTGGTTTCGGGCGAATGATTACCGAATATTTTACCAAAAGAAATGCCACTTTAAAATGTGCTTTTGTATTGATAGACGGAATGTTACCTCCACAAAAAATTGACCTTGAATTTGCTACTTTCTTAGGTGAAAACAGTGTTCCTTTTGCATTTGTTTTTACAAAAACAGACCGAGTAAAACCTCTTGAACTGAAACGTAATATTCAAGCGTTTGAGAAGAAAATTTTGGAAAATTTTGAAGTAATGCCTAATTATTTCATTACTTCCGCTGAAAAAAAATTCGGTAAAGAAGATATTTTTGATTTTATGGAAACATTGCTTCCAAATCAAAATGTAAAACGCAAAATTTAAAATGTAAAAGTCTTGAACTCCACGTGAGTTCACACGACTTAACGACTATATTTTATGTACCAACAATATATCAATGGACAGTGGACTGATGCCTCTAATGGAGGAAATTGGAACGTTCAAAATCCTGCTACGGAAGAACATTTTGCAACTGTAGCTTATGGAAACGGCGATGATTGCCGTCAAGCGATTGATGCAGCAGAAGTGGCTTTTTCGGATTGGAGCAAAAAAAATCCTTATCAAAGAGCTGAAATTTTGCAAAAAGTAGCGCAGTTGATGCGTGAAAGAGCAAAAGAATATGCAGAACTTACGACTCAGGAATGTGGCAAACCGCTGATGGAAGCCCGTGGAGAATGGACAGTTTCTGCGCAATTTTTTGACTGGTTTGCAGAAGAATCAAAACGTACTTATGGTCATGTAATTCCTGCAAACCGCAACAATAAACGCCAGCAAGTGATTTTGCAACCCATTGGCGTTGTTGGAATTATTACGGCATGGAATTTTCCTGTTTGGAATGCGTGTCGTGTTTGGGCAGCTGCATTGGCGGCTGGCTGTACAATTGTCTGTAAACCAAGCGAATACACGCCAATTACTGCGGTGCTTTTGATGCAATGTTTGGCAGATGCAGGTGTTCCTGCTGGTGCGGCAAACTTGGTGATGGGCGATGCTGACGCTATTGGAAAAACAATGTTGAATGATGCAAGAGTACGCAAAATACACTTTGTCGGCAGTACGAGAGTTGGTAAAATTCTATTGGAAGGTTCTGCCAAAACCAATACCAAATTGTCTTTGGAATTGGGCGGAAATGCGCCTGTTTTGGTTTTTGGTGACGTGGATATTGACAAAGTAGCAGCTTCGGCTGTCGCTGCAAAATATAGAAATTGTGGTCAGGTTTGTGTATCGCCGCAACGTTTTTTGGTACATGAAAAACACTACGCTCGTTTTTTAGAAGTAGCAAAAGAAAATGTTGAAAAATTGGTTGTTGGTGATGGCACTCAAAGCAACACAAATATTGGTCCTTTGGTCAATGCTCGTCAGCGAGAAGGCGTACAAAATGTTGTAAATGAAGCAATTGCATCAGGCGCAAGATTGGTTGCTGGTGGTAAAATTCCTTTTGAAAAAGGTTTTTTCTTCGAGCCAACGATTTTGGCAGATGTTGATGAAAACAATCCAGCTTTTACGAAAGAAATCTTTGGACCAGTGATGGTTGTCATGCCTTTTTCTACGACGGAAGAAGCGATTCGTTTGGCAAATAAGACAGAATATGGTTTGTGTTCTTATGTTTGGACAAACGATTTAACGACTTCTATTCATGTTTCTGAAGCCTTGGAGTTCGGAATGGTTGGCATCAACGAATGGACTGTTCATAGCATCGAAACACCTTTTGGAGGTTGGAAACAAAGCGGACTTGGTTATGAATGTGGTCAAGAAGGTATTTTGGAATATATGGAAAAAAAGCTAATCTCGATTGGCGGATTGTAATATACACAATGGATATTAGATATTAAGATATTGGATATTGAAGTATTGTAAATATTTGATAGTCAATGTTTTATATAAATAAAAAGCATCAAAAATACTTTCCGTTGTCGTGCTTTCATAGCAATTTTTTTCTATAAAAATAAAAAAAAACAGGATTGATTTTAATGTTAAATCAATCCTGTTCCTATACATAAAGCCATGACAATCAGCGCAATAGCAACGATTTTTTGAATAGCATCTATGGTTACTTTTTTCAATAATTTATTACCAAAATAAGCACCAATAAAAGCGGACAGGGTAGCGGCGGCAATCAGTTTCCATTCTGCTTGTAAAGCAGAACCCAAAAATCGTTGGTAATAAAGCGACAAACGGGTCAAATCTATTAAACAGGCAATGGCAACGCCCGTTGCAATCAGGGTTTCTTTTTTTAAACCATAACGAATCAAAAATGCACTCCGTAATGCGCCTTGATGTCCCGAAAGTCCACCAAAAAACCCACTCAACAATCCTCCTACGGAAAGCCAATTTTTTTCAAAAGCTAAATTTTTTAAAAAAGGTATAATTTCAAACAAAGCAAAAAACACCATTAAAGTTGCAACGATTATTCTTAAAAAAGTAATTTGATAGTGATCGCCCCAAGTTGTAATAACTTGATTGTCAGGAAATTGTGAAAGTAGGCTTGCCCCGACAATAGCTCCGACAATAGCTGGAATTCCAAACCGTAATAAAATATTTTTGTCTATATTTTTTCCAATTAAACCTGTTTTGAAGATATTAGTTAAAAAATGCACGACACCCGTTAGTGCAACCGCTACTTCCAATGGAAAAAACAACGCAAACGCAGGAAATAAGATTGTTCCTAAACCAAATCCTGAGAAAAAAGTTAGTAAAGACGCTGCAAAAGCAGTTAAAATAATGATAAAGTAGAGCATTTTTTGTTTTTGCCTGTAGGGGCGACTTCAGTCGCACATCCTACGTTTATAATCATTAAGAGTATGTTTAAAAATATTATTTTGGAAAAGGGTTAATACGATTAGAAAGAATTTGAATTTGAGCAATAATAATCATTGCTGCGGAATTAATAGT
>JAYWHK010000281.1:0-6911 GCA_043777755.1 Saprospiraceae bacterium | reverse complement strand
ATAAAAATAAAATATCAATATTTTACTATAAAAACAAATATTGTTTTTTATAATTTTAAAAAATGTTCTGTTTTTAGAAAACTGGAACATCGAGTTTACAATTACACAAAGAATACCCTGCAAGCCATTTTAACCTATACGCTACTGTATTAGATATTCTCGAAGTTCCAAAATCAAAAAGAACATATCAATATTCTCCATCATTATTTGAGGTAGATGAAAATTCTAAGCAACGAAGATTTTATATTGACCATGTTCCTTATTTGAAAGTCCCTAAATTTTACAATAGAAGTTTAGAGTTGTACTGGTTTGATAAAGAATAAAAAGAGTAAGTACTAAAAATCTTACCAATTAAAATAGTTTGAAAATGAAAAAAAATAAACAATTTTTTAATATTATACTAATAATTACAGCATTAGCATGGCTATTTTATTCATTTGTTTCAATCTATAATTATAGCATCTCTTGTGGTAGAAAAGATTTCAGATGCCAGGTTGTTGGATCTCGACTTCTTTTGACCAATGAAAATATTTATTTTTACGAATGGAAAGATGGAGACGATACTTATTTGTTAGACAACGGGGATAATAATATTGCTCCAATGAATTATGTTACCATGAATCCTTTCTATTTGATTTTTGGGCTACCTTTTGCTTTATTAACTTATAGTGATGGAATTTGGGCTTGGTTTGCTTGGAATTATTGTTTAGTCGGACTAATTTTATATTTGATAAAAAAAATATATCCAAATTTGAAAGCGTCCCATTTGCTTTACATATTTTCATTTTGTATAATAGGAAGTAGTGCTTGGTGGTGGCACGCAGTAGAAGGGCAAAAATATATGACCTTTTCAGCTCTTTTAGCGTTAATTTTTTGGTTTGGTTTTCATAAGAAAAATGGCTTTTGGACAGGTATTGTAGTATGTGTTTTAGTAGCATTTAGATTAAACAT
The DNA here is from genome assembly GCA_043777755.1 of Saprospiraceae bacterium. Taxonomy (GTDB): domain Bacteria; phylum Bacteroidota; class Bacteroidia; order Chitinophagales; family Saprospiraceae; genus CANHEE01. Next base: position 5,960 of record JAYWHK010000281.1, on the reverse strand, counting down.
TGGCTTGTCAGCGATTCTATTGTTATTTTTAATAGACAAGAATATGCAAAGTGCTTACCTAAAAGGTGTTTTCTGCGGAGTATTTCTAATTGGAGGATTGTCTTTTTCTTTTTCAACTATTGAAGATTGGAAAAGCTATTTTCAAGCAATGAAATTGTGGTCAAAATGGGGAATTGGAGAGCTTGCTCTTAATTCCGTAGAAACAACATATAACCTGACCTCGTTAGAAGGTGTTAATAATATTGAAAAAGGATTATCTTCTTCAGATTTTCCCAAAGCTCTTGCCCACAACAATAGCAGCATTCAACGTTGGGTTTTTAAAATAACAGCAATTAAAATTCCAAAAAGTGTAATGATTTCTATATATATTTTTCTATCTGTTTTTTTAGTTGCTTATTATCTAAATAAGACAAAACAAGCAATTAGAGAGCATAATTATATATTGTTTATTATTATTTACATTTTTTCAGAGTATTTTTTACCAGTTCATAGACTTTCATATTATTACGTGCAATGGTTTTTTCCCATATTGATCTATCTAAGTTCTTTTAATTTAAAAATATTTACTGCCAGTAAGATATTCTTTTGTATAGGAATTATTTTAAGCAGTATGTTATTATCGTTTATTCCTTTTGGTCAAATTTTATCAGAGGTATCAATTGTAATTGCTTTCCTCATTATGATATACAATCCTTTTAAAGTGGATAATATAATCTACGAGCTAAAATGAAAAAAATCTTAATCATCTGCCCGTGGTATTTTCCACTTTTTCATCCAAGACCTCATCGTTGGACAGCACTTGCTGAATATTGGGCTGCGCAAGGAATAGACGTTTGTGTGTTGTGTGCCAGATTAAAAGGTTGTGAAAAAGAAGAAATTTTGAATGGTGTAAAGGTTTATCGAGTTGGTTTTGAGTCTTTGAAAGAGCTATTCTATTTTTTTATACCTGTTAAAAATCAACGAGGAAGATTGTCAGAAAGTGACAATCAAATTGAGGCAAAATCTAATTTTTTTCAAAAAATAAAAAATAGAATTACGTATTTTTTTATAAAAATGTATCAATTGTTTAAGCTGCTTTGCTTTCCTGACGAATCTATTTTATGGTATTGGTCTGGTAAAAACAAAGCGATTGAACTGCTTGAAAAGTATCATTTTGAAACGGTGATTACTGTTTCTATGCCTTTCGCTTCCCAGCAAATTGGTTTGTCTTTGAAAAAAAAATTCCCTCAAATCAATTGGATTGTAGATATTGGTGATCCTTTGTTTAACGCTTCTCATATAGATGTGAGGCGTATTTATGCACCTTTTTTAAAGAAAATAGAAAAAAAAGTACTACAAACAGCTGATAAAGTGAGTATTACGAATGAAAATATGTTAAAGTACTACGAGCAATACTTGGATTTTTCTTCTGAAAAAACAAAGGTAATACTCCCTTTGCTTCACCTTTCCAAAGAACAAAATCAATACTTTGAAAAAGAAAGTGATGGTATAGATTTGGGCTATTTTGGAGCATTTTATGAGCCAGTACGTACACCAAGAGTTCTTTTTTATTTTTTAGAAAAAATAAAAAATTACGATTTAGCTCTTTCTCAAAAAATAAAAATTCATATTTTTGGCGATATTTTACCCGCTTTTGCAAATGAGTTGAAGAACAATTCACATTTTGTTTTGCATGGACTCAAATCAAGGAAAGACAGTAGTGAAGCGATGGCTTCTATGGACTTTTTGATAAATATAGGGAACATTACTTGGTGGCAGCTTCCGAGCAAAATAGCGGATTATTTGGGTGCAAATCGTCCAATTATTCATTTTTCACAAGTAGAAAACGACCCGAATGAGGTTTTTTTGAAAGAAAAACATTTTATCATTCACACCAATTCTCTTGCAAATCCAAAACCAATAATAGAATGGATTAAAACGAATAAAGGGAAATCAATTACTGAAAATCAAGTTGCCGCTTTTACACTTCCAATGGTTTCTGCGCAATACCTTGATTTGTGCTGAGATGATAAGCTACTAAGAGTGCAAAAAAGAACCAAAGTTGTCTAAAATTCATGGTGTCTGTCACCCAAGATTCTAACAGCAAGGACACCAAGATAAGATACAAAGCATAATCGAAACTTTTTTCAAAAATGTTATGTTTAGCCATTTTGTAAAGTACCCATAAAAAGGCTATTAAAAAACTAAAACCAATAAATCCGTTTTCCGCTAATGCTCCAATGTAAGTACAATGCGGATTGTAAATGGGAAGCGTTGGCGAATAAAATCCTTGTTTTTGTAAAATTTCGAGCTGTGTGTCAAAATTTCCTGTACCAACACCAAGTATTGGATTTCGACTAAAAACGGTGAAACTTTCTCGTTTTGTAGCGGCATAACAAGTTTCGTAAATGTCAAAATCTGCTATAGAAAACGCAATTTTATCAGAAATGTATTGTGCTTTAAATTTAGTTAATTCGGCAAAATTTTTTGCTATTGGAAGATAGTGCGTTGCTATATTTAAAATAAAAAATGCCCCTACAATAAAAATTGCATTTAAATATTTTAAGTATTTTTTTAGATAAAACCAACAAACCAGCAATGCAATATTAAGACTAATCAGTAAAATAGACTTTGAAAAAGTAAGAACCGCTACAAAAAACATCAAAACGACCAAAAAAATGTCTTTTTTTTCTTTTTTTTCAAGAAAATGATAAAAAACAATACTAACAGTCATAAGTAGTAGGGTAGCGAGCATGGTAGCACTTCTTGTAAAACCTTCGGCTCGATACACTTTACCCAAGTAAGGATAAAGTTCTGTATCTCCGATTGGGGTAGCAATATCAACTGCCCATAGGCAAAAACCTATCAGTATTGTGCCGCTGATTATCAGTCCGAAGTTGAAAAAATGGGTATAAATAAGCTGTTTTAAATCTGTTTTTTTGTATTGACTAAAAAATTCAATAGCAATAACATAGACTAAAAAAAGATATATTTTTCCAAATGACTCTAAAACGGAGGTCAGAACCCCACTCGAAAACGAGGAGATTAAATTAGAAATAACATACAAAAAAGGAAAAATATAGTGGTATTTTTTGAAAAAAGAAAAATTTAAAACGGGCGTTAAATACTTGATTCCAAAGAAGAAAATAGGCAAAAACAACAATTCTGGCAATTGTACACGGTTTTTGACAATTGGCAATTCCAAAAGATTTGTGAAGGCTGTACTGTAAAGGAAAGCCATCAAAAAAAATAGTAAGTGTTGCTCATTGTTTTTTTTCATTGATGATTTGATTTAAGAGGTTTAAATATTCCGTTACGATTTGATTAGCACTAAAAATATGGACAGCTTTATGTCTGCCGATTTGTCCCATTTGCTTTCGTTTTTCATTTGACAACAATAGAAAAGACTCAATGGCTTCGGTTAGTGCTGATGAGCTTCCTGCCTTGCAAAGTATGCCATTTACATTGTTTTCAACAACATTTCGACAACCAGGAACGTCGGTGGTAATGATAGGTTTGCCCATACTTGCAGCTTCAAGCAAAACTCGGGAAGTTCCTTCTCGATAAGAAGGCAAAATAATACAATCCGAAGCTGCGATATTTACTCGAACATCGCTTGATGGACCTTTATCAATAATTACTCGCTGATTAACCCAAGAAAGCAATTGGTCAGTGCTGATAGTCGCAGGATAGTTTTCATCTATTTCTCCTACAAGCCAAAATGCTACATTAGAATGTTTCTCTTTGATATTTTTTGCCGCCTCTACAAACTCCAATATCCCTTTATCGTACAAAAAACGACCAATAAATGTAAAAATTATTTTATTTTTAGCGTTTAGTGTTTTCGTTGCATTTTCAATTGCATAATAATCTGTATCTATTCCACAGCCATTGACGGACATACTTTGCCCTAATTTTGTTATATTTCTTTTTTCAAAATAGACCATGTCCTCTTCATTCTCAAAAACAACTTTCCTCGCACTTCTAAAAGAAAAACGGTATAAAAAAGTACTCAATTTTTCGACCCAACCGTTGTGTAAAAAAGCATAACCTAAGCCCGTCACCGCACAAACCGAAGGCGTTTGTGTAAATCTGGCTGCCAAATTACCCCAAATATTGGGTTTTATGGTATAATGCAATACAATATCAAATTTTTCTCTTTTATAAATTCCGTAAAATTCTTTGAACAAGAGCAAATCCTTTATCGGATTTGTACTTTTTCTTGAAAGACGTTTGAGTGGAATGTGCCGTACATTTTTAAATTCATTGAGGTAAAAAATATACTTGTCAATTGGAGCAACGACGACAATCTCCACACCTTTTTCTTCTAAGGCACGAAGTATATTTAATCGGAAATTATAAATATTCCAAGTCGAGTTGGCAACAATTGCTATTTTCATAAAAGACCTACCCCAAATCTTTTCCAAAGACAAGGTTATTACAAAATGGATTGATTGAGCTTTAAAATTTTTTGCAAAAATAAAAAAGATAAATGTAACATTGTCACATTTATCTTTTTTATTTATCTTTTAAACATAAAAGTCACCTTTCTGCTTCCCTACATCTTTTGTAATTGTTTTGATTTCTTGTTCTTTTGATTTTGGAACAATCATCAAAATATCGTCTTCGTCCACCACGATGTAATCTTCGAGGTCTTTGATAACAGTCAATTTATTTTTGGGTACACGAATCAAGGTGTTTTTTACGTCATATAACATAACATGGTCGCCGTTGATGGCGTTTCCATCAGTATCTCGAGGAGATTCTTCGTGCAAACTGCCCCAAGTTCCCAAATCCGACCAACCAATGTCCGAAGGAATCGTGTAGATGTTGTCCGCTTTTTCCATAATGGCATAATCAATCGAAATATCGGGCGTAGTAGGGTAGTGTTCGTTGATAAAATCTTGTTCGGAAGCGGTATTATAGACGTTTTCTTTATCCAAAATCGTCAAAATCTCAGCTGCATTTTTTCCAAAAGATTTCAACAAACTTTTGACAGACCAAATGAAAATCCCTGCATTCCAAAGAAAGTTTCCACTGGCAACATATTCTTTTGCTGTTTGTAAATCAGGTTTTTCACGAAATTGTTTTACCTTAAAAATACCATCGTCGTTGGCATCTCTTTTGGCAAAATTAATGTAACCGTAACCTGTATCAGGACGAGTTGGCGTGATGCCAAGTGTCATCAACACATCGCCTTGACTTACAAAATCAAATGCTTGTTGAATTTTTTCTAAATACACGTCTTCTTTCAAAATCAAGTGATCAGAAGAAGCCACAATGAAGTTTGCTTTTGGATTAATCCCTTGAAGTTTCAACGCCATATACGCCAAGCAAGGCGCAGTATTGTTTCGAGAAGGCTCTCCAAGTATCTGATTGTCAGTGATTTCCGGCAATTGTTCTTTGACCAAATCACGGTACTGTGCATTCGTCACAATGAAGATATTTTCCTTCGGTACGAGTTTCAAATGACGCTCAAAAGTCATTTGTAAAAGGGTCTTTCCGACACCCAGAATATCCAAAAATTGTTTTGGTTTTGCGGTACGGCTTGCGGGCCAAAATCGGCTACCGACACCGCCAGCCATGATGGCTACGTAGTTGTTGCTCATTTATTTGATTGTCAATATTTTATATTTATTTGTAAACGTCTTTTCTATGTTTAATTTTGATAATATCAATAGTCAAAATATTATCTTCTATAGAGTAAATGACTCTATAATGTCCAATTCTAATGCGCCACGCATTCTCATCGCCGTGCAATTTTTTACAACCTCTTGGACGAGGCTCTTCGCTTAACTAAATGACGTGTTCCGCAATATTCGATTGAATGTTTTTAGGTAATTTTTCTAATTCTTTAAGTGCAGTTTTTGTAAAAAATATACTATTAACTCGATGTTCCAGTTTTCTAAAAACAGAACATTTTTAAAAAATTTAAAAAATAATATTTTAATTTATAATAAAATATCAATTTTTTATTTTTA
>JAYWHK010000280.1:0-6954 GCA_043777755.1 Saprospiraceae bacterium | reverse complement strand
TACTGGATCGGTAGTTCAGTTGGTTAGAATGCCGCCCTGTCACGGCGGAGGTCGCGGGTTCGAGTCCCGTCCGGTCCGCAAAAAGCCACTCAGCAATGGGTGGCTTTTTCGTTTTTACCCTTATCTCTAAATTTTTTAAAATAAATATTTGGTTTTGTAAAACCATCGTATTACTTTTACTTCTCGAAATAATAATAATAAAAAATTTTAGTAAAAAAATAAAAGAGCAACCCAATGGAAAAACCTTGGTTATCAAAATATCCCGCAGGCGTTCCTGCCAACATAAATCCTGACCAATACAGCAGTTTGGTCGCAATGATTGACGAAACACTGAAAGAATTTGCTTCAAGACCAGCTTTTAGTTGTATGGACAAGACCTTGACTTTCAGCGAAATAGATGTCAAATCTCGTCAATTTGGAGCATATTTACATTCTCGTGGTTTAGAGCCTGGCGACAAAATCGCTTTGATGATGCCCAATTTGTTGCAATACCCAATTGCTTTGTTTGGAGCTTTGCGAGCAGGATTAGTTGTTGTAAATACCAATCCCCTTTATACACCAAGGGAAATGCGCCATCAATTTGCGGATTCTGATGCAAAGGCAATTGTTATTTGTGAGAATTTTGCCGCAAATTTAGAACAAATCATTGCAGATACTGGAATTAAGACCATCATTACGACAAGTATTGGAGAATTGCTTGGCTTTAAAGGAATTATCGTCAATGCTGTTGTAAAATACATCAAAAAGATGGTGCCAAAATACAATCTTCCAAATACTGTTTGTTTTAAAAAAGCAGTTGCAGAAGGAGCAAATTTTAGCATAAAACCTTTTCAAAGCAACGCAAATGATGTGATTATTTTGCAATATACGGGTGGAACAACGGGCGTTTCAAAAGGTGCCATGCTTACCAACCGAAATTTGGTTGCCAATATGTTACAAAATAGAGCCATTATGGGACAATACCTTGAAAAAGGTCAAAGTGTTGCTGTTTGTGCATTGCCGCTGTACCATATTTTTGCTTTTACGGTCAATTGTTTGACTTTGATGGGCGTTGGTGTACACAATATTTTAGTAACCAATGCGAGAGATATTCCTTCGGTAGTCAAAGAATTTAAGTCACACAAAATCAATACATTTGCTGCGGTAAATACGCTTTTTAATGCTTTATTGAACAATGACGAGTTTCGTACACTTGATCATAGCAGCTTGAAAGTTTCTGTTGGCGGCGGAATGGCAGTGCAAAGAGCAGTTGCTGAACGTTGGCAACAGGTGACTGGTTCTCCTTTGGCAGAAGGTTTTGGAATGACGGAATCATCGCCTTGCGCTTCTTGCAATCCTTTTGATGGCACTGGGAAAATCGGAACAATTGGTTTGCCTTTGCCTTCTACAGATTTTTACATTGCAGACGAAGCTGGAAATCCTATGCCTCAAGGCGAAGTTGGCGAAATTCGAGTCAAAGGACCTCAAATTATGAAAGGTTACTACAAAAAACCTGAAGAAACTGCCAAAACACTCCAAGATGGCTGGCTTTGTACTGGCGACATGGGCTTGATGCACGCTGATGGTTATTTCCAAATCGTGGATAGAAAAAAAGACATGATTTTGGTATCTGGTTTCAACGTCTATCCAAATGAAATCGAAGATGTGATTGCGATGATGCCAAAAGTTTTGGAAGTCGCTGCGATTGGTGTCAAAGATGAAAAATCAGGCGAATTACCTAAGGTTTTTGTTGTGAAAAAAGATGACAGCCTTACTGAAGAAGAAATATTAGCACACTGTAAAAATAATTTAACAAACTATAAATTGCCTAAATACGTTGAATTTAGAAAAGAATTGCCAAAAACAAATGTTGGGAAAATTCTTCGTCGCCAATTAAGAGATGAAGACGAAGCAAATAAGAAATGAAATTAGAAAAAAACATAATTGTCACGAATTTAAAGGCAAATCATCAAAGATTTATTGATTTAATCAACAGTTTGAGTGATGAAAAATTAGTTTATGCACCCGAAGGAAAATGGAATGCTATGCAACAACTCGACCATCTTTGTTCGTCAGTAAGTGCCGTAAATAAGGTTTTTAAATTGCCAAAATTCATCGTAAAATGGAAGTTTGGAACAGCCAATCGTATTTCAAAACCTTACGAAGGTTTGGTTGCCAAATACCAAGAACGCTTGAGTGTTGCGAATGTTCCACCTGCTCGATTTCAACCTAAAACACTGCCAATCAGTGCAAAAAAAGAACGTTTGGAGCAATTAAAAGCCGATTTGGACATAATGTGCGCTGGAACGCTCAAAATGTCAGAAAAAGATTTAGATGAATTGGTGCTACCTCATCCGCTTTTAGGAAAAATAACATTGAGAGAAATGTTGTATTTTACGATTTATCATGCTGAGTTTCACGAAAATGCCGTAAAAAAATATACAGAATAAATACAAAGCCTTGCAGACCTTAAACTTTGCAAGGCTTTTTCTTTTTATTTCTTTTAAAAGTTTTGGAACAGTTTTCGCAACTATGTATTATTATTTTTCGTAAAAAATAAAATATAATTATTTGAAACTCTTTGACTTATGAAAGTATTAAAATTCGGTGGTACATCAGTAGGAACACCTGAGCGAATCGCAGGCGTAATAGATATTTTGGAAAAATACCATCAACGTGGCGACCAATTTTCTGTTGTTTTTTCTGCCTTTACAAAAATTACAGATAGCCTTATTGAAATGGCAACTTTGGCTGCAAAAGGCGATATTAATTACAAAAAACCCTTTGAAACACTTGTTAAACGACATGACGAAGCGATTTTTTATCTTTTAAATGAAAAAAATCGCATCACCGTACGTGAAGGAATCCAAGAAAATCATAAAGATTTGGAAAATCTTTTGAATGGAATTTTTCTTTTAAGAGAAGCATCACCACGTACTATGGATTATGTGTTAAGTTTTGGCGAACGCAATTCTTCTTTCATCATTGCACACGCTATGACGCAAAGAGGAATCCCATCTGCATTTTTAGATGCCAGAAAAATCATCAAAACGGATAAAAATTTCGGTGCTGCAAAAGTTGATTTTGTAGAAACGAATAAAAATATTCAAGAATATTACGCTGCCAATACGGATAAAGTACAAATTGCAACAGGTTTTATTGGTTCTGCCAAAGGAGGTTTGACCACGACGCTTGGTCGTGGCGGTTCTGACTATTCCGTGGCGATTATTGGCGCAGCATTACAAGCGGAAGTCATTGAGATTTGGACGGACGTAGATGGTGTTTTGACAGCCGATCCTCGCAGAGTCAAAAAAGCATTTACTGTTCCAGTCATGTCTTATGGCGAAGCAATGGAAATGTCACATTTTGGGGCAAAAGTGATTTATCCGCCTACGATTCAACCTGCTTTAGCTAAAAAAATTCCACTTTATATAAAAAACACTTTCAATCCTGATTTTGTAGGAACATTGGTGAGCGAACAAGGCGACCCAAATGGACGTATTATTACAGGTATTTCTTCCGTCAGTGGCATTGCGCTTTTGACATTGCAAGGTGGTGGATTGTTTGGCGTACCAGGAATTGCAGCCCGTTTGTTTAGTGCAATGGGCAAGGCTGGCATCAATATTATTTTGATTACGCAAGGTTCGTCAGAATACTCTATTTCTTTTGCGGTGAGTCCGAGCGATGCCAAAAAAGCGGTAAAAGCCGTTTCCGAAGAGTTTGAAACGGAAATGAAAAACACCCAAATAGACGCTGCCAAAACAGAAGATGAACTTTCTGTCATTGCAATTATTGGTGAAAATATGCGTTTTCGTCCAGGTATTGCAGGACGAATGTTCCAAGCCTTGGGCAAAAATGGTATCAATATCCACGCCATTGCACAAGGTTCTTCAGAATTAAATATTTCGGTGGTTGTGCCAAAAGCAGATGAAAACAAAGCATTAAACGCTTTGCACGAAGCCTTTTTCTTATCAGACACCAAGCAATTGCACTTGTATATCATGGGAACAGGCTTGATAGGAAGTACGCTTTTGGAACAAATCCGTCGTCAATCCATCTTTTTGAAAAATGAGCGTTCGCTCGAAATAAAAGTTGTTGGTTTGGCAAATAGTAGAAAAATGCTTTTCAATGAAGACGGTATTGAATTAGATACTTGGCGAAGTCAAATCGAAAAGACAGACGTAACTTCTGATTTACAAGGTTTTATGGACAAAATGAAATCTTTGAATCTTTCCAATACGATTTTTATTGACAATACGTCAAGTGAACAAGTGGCTTCTACGTATGAAGTTTTGTTGGATGCAAGTATTTCAATTTCTACGCCGAACAAAATCGCCAACTCATCGTCTTATGGTCGTTATCAAAATTTGAAACACATCGCTGCAAAACGCAATGTTCAGTTCAAATACGAAACCAACGTAGGTGCAGGTCTTCCCGTGATTTCGACGCTCAAAGACTTAATCAACAGTGGCGATAGAATTTTGAAAATCGAAGGTGTTTTGTCTGGAACGTTGGCTTATATTTTTAATAATTTCAAAGCAGGAACAACTTTTAGCCAAATCGTTGCGGAAGCAAAAGAATTGGGTTTGACAGAACCTGACCCAAGAGATGATTTGAGTGGAAAAGATGTCAAACGCAAAATCATGATTTTGGCACGAGAAGCAGGTTATGCCATTGAAGAAAATCAAATCAACATCGAAAATATTTTACCAGATGCCTGTATAAAAGCGGCTTCCGTCGATGAATTTTTCAAAGTATTAGAAAAAAATGACGATTATTTTGAAAAAATGCGTTTTAATGCTGAAAAAGAAGGCAAGGTATTGCGTTTTTCTGCAAAATTAGAAGGAGGAAAAGCCTCATTAGGTTTGGAAAGTGTAGATAGCGCACATCCATTTTACCTTCTTAGCGGAAGCGATAACATGATTGTGTTCACGACTGAACGCTACAAAGATAGACCCTTGGTGGTCAGAGGTCCTGGTGCAGGCGCAGAAGTTACTGCCGCAGGTATTTTTGCGGAAATCATCACGATTGGCAATTATTTGTAGAAATTTCTTAGTGTCCGAAAGTGCGTGCTGATGATGAAGTTGCTTATGTTTCATAATTTTGCACGCAGATTTACACAGATGATGCTTCGCATCACTCACGGATTTTCGCTGATTTTCATCTATGAAATCAGCGAAAATCCGTAAATAAAATCACTTTTTGATTTTATCTGCGAAAATCCGTGTGCGAAAATGCGTTTAGTTTGCAAGCACGAGATTTTGGACACTAAGAAAATAATATTTATGACCCCGATTTTTTTATTCCACCACTATTTCCTTTGGCTGACTCCATACTCGCCACTCATTGGTATAATACGGATAAGCAACAGAAGCTGGTGACTCATACGTGCCTGGAATGTCAGAACGCAAATCTAAATGTATGGTTTTCAATTCTTTATCTTTTAATTCTAAGCCTGACCTACTTTTTCTTTCCAATATTTAACTTCCATTTCTGCCTTTTCCTTTTGTGCTTTCAGTTTTTCTATTTCCACTTCTAATTTTTCCGTCTTTAATTTTTGCTTTTCTAATTCGTGTTGTATTTCTCGTTGGTCAAAATGATTTTCTGTATTTTTATTGTTGCTTTTTCCTCCTGTATTTACACTCGTAGTACTGCATTGGTCAAAAAAATTAGAAACGGCATCTCCATAAGATAAAATGTCAGATAAAGACACGCCTAATTTTTCAGCAATTTGCTCTATTCTTTTAACCGTCACATCTTTTTTATTGCGCTCAATATCGCCATAAGCTAACAGCGAAAGACCGAGCATATCGGCAACATTTTCTTGTGAAAGTCCTTTCATCAAGCGAATTCCTCTTATTTTATCTCCTATATTCATAATTGTATATTAAATGTATAGTTTAAGTATATAAATTGTAAATGATAAACAAAGGTAGTAAAATTATTCAAATTATATCTTTGTGGCATTAACTTTTTATAAAATCTTCATTAAAATTATTGATAAACTACTGAATAAGTAGGAATTTATGATTATTTGAATACAAACAAAATAAATTTTAAAAAATGAAAAAATTTGTTCTCGGTCTTATACTATTAATGGCCTTTACTTTTAATGGTTTTTCACAAACAATTAATCAAGAATTAAGAAATCAAATTGATAGGATAGTAGCCAATGATGTGAAAAACTGGTCGAACTCGACCTTTAAACATAACGTCACTATAAGAGATGTCAAAGAAGATGGTCAAACGATTACAATATACGGTACGTACGATTACTCTAATTTTTGGGAGGGTACAGTATCTATTGACTATACTGCCACTGCCAAAATTGTCTTACAGGAGGTGACCGTACAAAAAGTGTGTTGGTATTATCATGGAAGTACAACTTGTGCAAGATAATGGATATAATTAGTCATGGTTTAATTGGCTGTCTAATTGGTCAATTCGATAAATCAGCAAGCCCTAAAAAGGTTTTAGGCGTAGGTTTTGCAGCAATGCTACCTGATTTTTTTCAAATACCGTATTATTTGGTACTTGGTTACTTAAATAATCGTCCATATTGGATACCAAAAAATTCAGATTGGATTGGATTTCGAGGTAAATTACCTATGCTTGATTTAGTATGGGATGTACCTCATAGTCTTTTCTTTCTTTTCCTTGTAGTGCTGCCTTTGGTATATTACTTTCGGTTAGGAATAGTAATTTTCCTGGGGTATCTATCTCATATAATAGTTGATCTTCCTACACATACAGGAGAGTGGAATGTAAGATACTTTTTTCCATTTCAATATACTATAAATGGAGTTACAGATGCTTGGTCATGGGGATTAACTTCACTTGTTATTTCTTGGGTAGTTTTAGCAATATTAAATTTTGGTATATACTCGATGTTCCAGTTTTTGAAATTTTAGGTATAAATTTTTTAGACACTAAAATTTTATAACATTTTTATAATTTTTATAAAAATAAAATATC
>JAYWHK010000279.1:0-19400 GCA_043777755.1 Saprospiraceae bacterium | reverse complement strand
TTCTCTTTGAGAATTTATTTTTAGACCACGCAGAGGCGCAGAGAGCGCAGAGTTTGTTCAAAAATCTACGATTTTTAAACTTCTCCGTAGTTTTCAGTAAAGTGCAAAGTTACACTTTTTTTGTAAAATAAAAAAAACCTTATTTTTTTGTTAAAGAAAAAATTCAAACCAACTATTTATATATTTGCAACGACTTTATAAATATCATTCACCTATTAAATTCAAAACGTTATGAAATTCACAAACATCTTTTTCGCAGCATTTATTGCTATCCTATTTACTTCTTGCGCAAGCCGTCCTTACATTTCACCTGATTTGAAAACAAAAGCACAAAAAGGTGCAACCATGGCGATTTTGCCTTACAGCATTATTTTTGAAGGAAGACTGCCTCGAAATATGAGTCCAGAACAGCTTGAAGCACAGGATAGACGTGAGCGTTTGGCATTCCAACAATCGCTTTTTTATCAAATCAGTAGCCGCTTGAATGGTTCAAACATTCGGCTTCAGTCCGTCGCTTCGACCAATAGCAAATTGAGTGAATTGAACTTGGATTTACATAAAATTGAAAATTACAAGCCTGAAAAATTAGCTGAAAAATTAGGCGTAGATATGGTCGTTGTTCCAAATCTTATCAAACACCGCTACCTTAGCGATGAAGCATCAGCTGCCATTACAGTAGCTTCTGTTATGATTGGCAGCGGTAGCGTTTTACAAGTAAATCCAAAAACCAATGATGTTAAGGCAAGTTTTACCATTATTGAGGCAAACAATGGCAATGTTTTATGGAGTATTAAACGAAAAAATGCTGCCGATTGGTCAAGACCTGTCGAAAACGCTTTGGACAGGTTACACGTCAGAATGTCCAGAAAATTAGGAAAATTATAGAGAGAAAGATTTTTAGGTCTTAGGGAATTTTGATATACACAACGGATATTGGTTATTAGATATTAAAGATATTACAAATGCTTGGTGTTCAATGTTTTGCATAAACTCAAAATCCCAAAACCACTTTCCGACGTGTATATTTCCTAAGACCTAAAAATCTAAATATTATACACCAACCAGCTGCTCAAATAAGCCAGCGCACTCATCACAACAAACTGAAAAGTTGCCCATTTCCAGCTTTTTGTTTCTCTTTTGACAATCGCTAAAGTGGACATACATTGCATCGCAAAAACATAGAAAATCAACAATGACAAAGCTGTTTTTGTCGTATAAACCAACGAACCATCGCTTCGTTTCTCAAGTGCCATTCGTTCCGCAATCGTTTCTGTATTGTCTGTGTCACTGCCAATACTGTAAATCGTTGCCATTGTTCCAACGAAAACTTCCCTTGCCGCAAAAGATGTAATCAAAGCTATACCTATTTTCCAATCAAAACCCAATGGCGCAATCGCTGGTTCTATCCATTTGCCCATTAAGCCAGCGTAAGATGCTTCAATTTTTTTGGAAGCCACCAAAGCACTGGTTTGAACTTCATCTAATTGCAAAATTTTAGCATTCGCAATTGCTTCATTTTCAGCATTTTGCATAGCATTGTTAGGGCCAAAATAGGCTAAAAACCAAAGCACAACTGAAATTGCCAAAATGGTTTGTCCCGCACTCAAAAGAAAAGTTTTCACTTTTTCCAAAACCGTATAAAACGTATTTTTCAATAAAGGCAAACGATATTGTGGCAATTCAAGCAAAAGTGACGATTGTTCTTCTGATTTTAAAATATATTTCAATGCCAAAGCCATCAACAATGCCGCTACAATTCCCAAACAGTACAATCCTGTAAAAATCCAACCTCTTGCGTCAAAACCAAACCATTTTAGATCGTTTGGCACTACAAAACCAACCAAAACAGCATAAACAGGCAAACGAGCCGAACAACTTATCAATGGTGTTACCAAAATGGTAATCAAGCGTTCTTTGTGGTTTTCGATGGTTCGGGTACTCATAATCGCTGGAATTGCACACGCTCCACCTGAAATCAAGGCAATCATACTGCGTCCGTTCAGTCCAAATTTTTGCATAATGTTGTCAAAAATAAACACCACACGTGCCATATAACCACTTTCTTCAAGCAACGAAAGCAAGAAAAATAAAATAGCAATTTGTGGCACAAAAACCACTATGCCTCCAATTCCAGCAATGATTCCGTCCGCCAAAAGGCTTTGTAACCAAGACGTTGGCATATTATTTTTGACCACATCGCCCAACATCGCAAAAGCGGATTCTATCCAAGCCTTGGGTATTTCTGCTAAGGTAAAAATAGATTGAAAAACCAAAAAAATCAGTAAAAAATAAATCGCAGGCCCTAAAAAACGATGAGTCAAAATACTGTCCAACTTATCGCTTAAACTCGAAGTATGCAACTCTGTATGCACCGTCGCACTTTTTAAAGCTGGTAAAAAAATATCAAAACGACGCATCGTTTCGTCAATCTGAAATCGCAAATCGTGAAAACCAGCCTCTTGATTGATGCGTACTATTTCTTTTTTTTGAAAATCTGTTAAAAAAGGCAGCCATTCTGAATGATGCGCTATGACCAACGCTTGATAAGAACTATTGACAGGAATGGAAGACGTAACTTGCTGAATAACAACCTGTTCTGAATGATTTGGATAATAAAGCGGACGAGAAAATGCTTGCTTTTGTTCCAATAATTGTGCAATTTCAAGTTTTAATTCGGAAATATTGATACCGAATTTTCCACTAACAGGCAAAATTTTCACCTGATAAAAATCGCTCAAAACTGAATAATCGTATTTGATGCCTTGCGTATTTGCAAGGTCAATCATATTTAAAACCAGTAAAATTGGAATATGTAAATCCTTGATTTGAGAAAGCAGCAAAAGGTGTTTTTCCAAATTGGTGATGTCTGCCACATACACGATAGCATCTGGAAAATTTTCATCCAAGACATTACAAAGGATTCGAGTAACTACTTTTTCGTCACTCGTCGTTGGGTAAAGGCTGTAAGTTCCAGGGAAATCAATCAATGCAACTTCTTGATTATGAGCCAATTGGAGTGTACCAACTTTTTTATCTACAGTAACACCAGGAAAATTAGCCACTTGCTGACGTAACCCTGTCAATTGATTAAAAATGGAAGATTTGCCCGCATTGGGATTCCCAATCAAGGCAACTTTATATATTTTTTTCTCCATTTTTTACCTCAATACTTGATGCCTCGCTGCTGCGCAACGCTAAAATAAGCCCATCAATCTTTACATAAAGCGCACCTCCGAAAGGTGCTTTTCTAAGCACTTCGACACTACTGCCTGGCATAATGCCCATGCTTAATAGTTTTTTTTCTAAATGTTCTTCCAAAAAACGCATAATCGTCGTCTTTTTGCGAAATGTAAGTTCTTTTATCGTCATTTTATTTAGACTTAATACAATTAACACGCAAAGGTAGTATTATTTTTAAACAATAAAAGGAAAAAAGAAGAAAAAAGTTTAAGTCATAACAATGTAATAAAATCTTTTGAAGTTCGTTATAAAAAACTACCTTTGTGAAGTATAATATACGCAACGGATATTGGTTATTAGATATTAAAGATATTGCAAACGCTTGATGTTCAATAGTTTGCATAAATGTAAAATCCCAAAACCACTTTCCGACGTGTATACTAACATAAAAACCTTTTTTAACAACCTAAATTTTTTATTCCGTTATGAAAAAACTATTTCCCTTAATGCTTTGCTTGAGCATTTTTACTGTTTTGCAAGCACAAATTCAAAAAAATGATAAATTCTTGTATGCTAATGTAGAATTTTATAAGCAATCAAACCTATTTTTACAAGCAAATAGCTACACACAAATCCCAATGAGTGTCCGTTATGGACAAGCTCTTGGAAAGCGTCTTTTAGCAGAAGTGAGTGTTTTGGGTAATTATTCTACTTATAGCGATAAAAATTATGCTTATTTTACCCGTAGCTCTAACGCAAGTATATATTATATGTTGGGCAAAAAACGCTTGCAACCTTACCTTTTTACAGGAATTGAATCAGGGATTACAACAAGTAAAAACCCTTTATTTAATTCAAAACGGACTACTTCAATAAAAAGTGGTGCTGGTGCATTTTATTTTTTCAAACCGCAATTGGTCTTAAACACCAAGTTACAATTCTCCTCAAAAGTTTCATCTTTAAAATTGTCTAAACCTTATTCTTTTATAGGCTTAGAGGTAGAACTGCTAAATCTGATTAGAAGCGATAAGTTTTTCACAAAAGAAACTGATTCTGAAAGGTTTTTAGAAAAAGGAAAATCTGCGCTATCTGGACAATTAGCATATCGCTATGCCTTGACGAAGTTACAAAATGTTGATCCTGGCTTGTGGGCAATCAATATCAACTATGAAAGAATGTTAAACAAACATTTTTCTGCTGGATTAAAAACAGCTATTTACTCGTATAGTCTCATTGATGACAGTACCTTAAAAGCGCATTTAGGTTTTTATGGAAGAATATCCAACGCTTTATACGCAGGAACAACATTTGGTATTGCATACACTCATCGTTACCAAAGCCTTGAACCCCTAACAATGTCTATCATTCCAACCGCCAATTTACTTTATTTTATGAATAAAACCACTGCGATTTCATTGGAAGTAGAATATTCCTCTACTCAATCCTCTACTTTATCAAGTTTAAGAAAAGCAGGCGTACCATCAAATATTATTGGTGCAAATATTGGTTTGAAGTATTTTTTGAAATAAAATGTAATATTCTGTGTTAATTTTCAAATAAAAATGGCGTTTTATTGTAAGGTCTTGTCAAAAACATACATTTGAACCTTATGTAGTGCAAAGGCACGCCTTTACTCATGTAGCATATACCTTTCGTAGTGCGAGAAAAGGCGTGCCTTTTCTCTACATGATTTTTTCAAAAAAAATGTTGATAAAAAACTGTTTAAGAATAAACAATTTGTAAGAGAAAACTGTTATTTTTGCATTTTATTTTTAGAAAAAACATACTATTTCATGGCTAAAAAGGCTAAAAATACAAGCACACCTACTGCATCATCACCAGTTTTGGAAGCACCAGAACGTTTCCTTAATGAGATTTTTATCAAAGGAGCGAAAGCCAACAACCTAAAAAACATTGATTTACACATTCCAAAAAATCAATTGGTTGTCGTAACAGGAGTAAGTGGTTCGGGAAAATCTACCATCACGATGGACACGCTTTTTGCCGAAGGACAACGCCGTTATGTGGAGAGTTTGTCGAGTTATGCCCGTCAGTTTTTGGGTAGAATGAAAAAACCAGAAGTAGATTTTATCAAAGGAATTTGCCCTGCGATTGCGGTTGAGCAAAAAGTAAGCTCTGGTAATTCTCGTTCTACGGTTGGTTCGATGACAGAAGTGAATGATTATTTACGCTTGTTGTTTGCTCGAATTGGACATACTTTTTCGCCAATTTCTGGAAATGAAGTCAAGAAACATGAAATACGTGATGTTGTAGATTACATTCAAGCATTGCCCGAAGGAACTCGGGTACAATTGTTTGCGCCAATTTCCAACAAACACAAAGATAGAACAATAGAACAGGAACTTAATCTTTTGCAGCAAAAAGGCTACACTCGTGTTTGGTTTGAAGGTGAATTGTTCCAAATCGCAGAGAAAGAAACCTTGCCATTTCAACAAGGCTGGGAAGCTGAGTTGGCTTACACTTTTAGAGAAAAAGACCTTCGACTTTTGATTGACCGTTTTGTTGTCAAACACGACGACGAAGACAATATAAAACGTATCGCTGACTCTGTTTTGACTGCTTTTCATGAAAGTGATGGCGAAGCGATTGTCGCCCCAATTTTTTCGTCAGAAAAAATTGAAAATACTACGACTCCTTCCCTTTTTGGGAAGGTTGGGATGGGGCTTTTCAACAACCGTTTTGAACTTGACGGCATAGAATTTCCTGAACCCAACCAACAATTGTTCAATTACAACAATCCTTTTGGAGCTTGCCCTACTTGCGAAGGTTACGGAAAAATCATCGGCATTGACGATACAAAAGTTATTCCTGATCCTTCAAAATCTGTTTTAGATGGTTGTATTGCGCCTTGGAATGGCGAAAAAGGCGAAAGTTTTTTGTACAAATTAAAATCAAAAGCGCATAATTTTGACTTTCCATTGCATACGCCTTACCAAGATTTAAGCAAAGAAAATCGCAAACTTTTATGGAAAGGAAATAAGTATTTTGACGGAATTGATGATTTTTTCAAAAGCCTTGAAACACAAACCTACAAAATCCAAAACCGTATCATGTTGGCTCGTTATCGTGGCAAAACGACCTGCACAAGTTGCGATGGCGGACGTTTGAGAATCGAAGCTACTTATGTCAAAATCGGTGGCAAAGACATTACAGAATTAACCAATATTCCAATTGATGAAGTATTACAATTCTTTGATAATCTGCAAGTTAGCGAACATGATTTTGATATTGCCAAACGACTTTTATTAGAAATGAAAAACCGTTTGGGCAATATGTGCGACCTTGGATTGGGGTATTTGTCCTTGGACAGAATCTCCTCTACCCTATCTGGCGGAGAAACGCAACGCATCAATTTGACCCGAACTTTGGGATCGAATCTGACCAGTTCCATGTATATTTTGGACGAGCCGAGCATCGGTTTACACCCGAGAGATACAGGACGTTTGGTGAAAGTTTTGCGAAAGTTACGGGATTTGGGAAACACTGTAATCGTGGTCGAACACGAAGAAGAAATCATAAAAAACGCTGATTATTTGATAGATATTGGACCAGAAGCTGGTGTTCATGGTGGTCGAGTGGTTTTCGCTGGACCTTATGCCAATATTCATACAGAAGTGACGGAAAGTCTTACGCCAAAATATATGACTGGCGAAATGAAAATTGCGATGCCTGAGGTTCGGAGAAAAACGGGCAATCATATTTTGATAAAAAATGCTAAAATGCACAACCTCAAAGGCGTAACGTGTAAAATCCCACTGAAAGCCCTGACTGTCGTAACGGGCGTGAGTGGTTCGGGAAAAACATCGCTTGTAAAAGGCATTTTATATCCTGCACTCAAAGAACATTTTGGAGAGCCACAGCCGAATAGTATTGGACTTTTTGAAGGAATGGAAGGCGATTTGAAGGCGATTTCGCAAGTAGAATTGGTGAGTCAAAGCCCAATTGGGAAGTCATCTCGCTCGAATCCAGTAACTTACGTAAAGGCTTACGATTATATTCGTGACCTTTTTGCTGATTTACCACTGTCCGTTTTGAGAGGTTACAAACCCAAACATTTTTCATTTAATGTGGAAGGCGGACGTTGCGAAGCCTGTAAAGGAGATGGCGAACAAATCGTAGAAATGCAATTTTTGGCAGATATTCGCTTGGAATGTGAAGAATGTAAAGGAAAACGCTTCCGTTCTGAGGTTTTGGAAGCTCAATACAAAGAAAAAAATATCTTTGAAATTTTGTCGCTGACGGTTGATGAAGCGATTGTTTTTTTTGAAGGAAATAAAAAAATTGTAGAAAAAATAAAACCTTTGTCGGAAGTTGGTTTGGGTTATGTTCAATTGGGGCAATCGTCGAGTACACTTTCAGGCGGTGAAGCGCAACGTGTAAAATTGGCTTCTTTTTTAAATCAAGAAAACCCAAAAGACAAATTACTCTTTATTTTTGACGAACCTACCACAGGTTTGCATTTTCACGACATTCAAAAATTAATGATTGCCCTACAATCTTTGGTTGAAAAAGGGCACACCGTCGTCGTTGTCGAACACAACATGGATGTCATAAAATGTGGCGATTGGGTCATTGATTTAGGTCCCGAAGGTGGCAAAACTGGTGGACATCTTGTTTTTCAAGGCACGCCCGAGGATTTGGCTAAGGTGGAAGAGAGTTATACAGGAATGTATTTGAAGGAAAAGTTGGCGTAGAGAAAAGGCACGCCTTTTCTCGCTTTACGCAAAGTCCTACGCTACACGAGAAAAGACGTACCTTTTCTCTACTGACAAAATGACGTAAAAAACCGAGTGGCAACGTTTTTGAACAATGTTTTTGACAACGTTTTAATTTAATTTACCTTAAATAGACATCAATTGTTTTCATTTTTTAAAAATAGAAAAAAAAATACGGATATGAACGAAAATAACGATCACATCACTCAAGAAGATTTGGACGAATTGCTCCAAGATGTAGCCGAAAACACGGAAAATACGGCAGAAAATGATGTAAACGCAGCAGAATCAGTAAGTACTGATGCGCAAGTAGCAGAGCTAAAAGATAAGTATTTGCGCCTAATGGCAGAATTTGAAAACTTCAAACGCAGAAATGTCAAGGAGAGAATGGACATGATTCGTTCTGCTTCGCAAGACACTTTGTCAGCACTTCTGCCAATTTTGGACGATTTTGACAGAGCGCAACAAAACGAAACGTTGAGCGAAGGCGTTATGATGGTCTATAACAAATTCTATAACAATTTGGCTCAAAAAGGTTTAAAACCGATGGAAACTGACGGGCAGGATTTCAATGCAGAATTGCACGAAGCCATTACCGAAGTTCCAATGGGCGATGCGATGAAAGGCAAAATTATCGCAACTACCGAAAAAGGTTATTTTTTAAATGAAAAAATTATTCGCTTCGCAAAAGTAGTTGTTGGAGCGTAATTCAAATAAAATGTCAAAAAGAGATTTTTACGAAGTCCTTGGTGTTCCAAAAAATGCTGATGACGATACCTTAAAAAAAGCATACCGCAAACTGGCGATGCAATTCCACCCAGACCGCAATCCTGGCGACAAAGCGGCTGAGGACAAATTCAAGGAAGCTGCCGAGGCTTACGAAATACTGACCGATAAGGACAAACGGGCTCGTTATGACCGTATGGGTCATGCTGGTGTCGATGGCAATTATGGCGGTGGCGGTAGTGCTGGAGGATTCAATGCGGAAGATATTTTCTCCCATTTTGGAGATATTTTTGGCGACGCTTTTGGCGGCGGTGGCGGACAACGTGGCGGTGGTCAGCGACAAAGTGGTCAGCGAGGTTCAGATTTGCGCATAAAAGTAAAAATGACCTTGGAAGAAATCCAAAAAGGTGCTAATAAAAAGATAAAAGTTCGCAAACAAGTAGCTTGTAATACATGCGCTGGTTCGGGCGCAAAAGATAGAAATTCAACGGGAACTTGCGGCACTTGCCGTGGTTCGGGTTATGTTCGTCAAGAACGTCAAACCTTTTTAGGTCGTGTACAAACCACCGTTGGCTGCCCAACTTGTAATGGTTCTGGACAGCAAATCACTGCAACTTGTGCTTCTTGCAAAGGTGACGGCTTCCAAATGGGCGACGATACCATTGAAATCCAAATCCCAGCTGGCGTTGGCGAAGGCATCGAATTAACCGTTAGTGGTAAAGGAAATGCTGGCAAACGTGGTGCGCCCGCAGGAAATCTTCGAGTATATATCGAAGAAGAAAAGCACCAGTATTTTGAACGAGAAGGAAACAATGTTGTCTTTGAGTTGTATGTCAATTTTGCAGATTTGGCACTTGGAACAGCCATTGAAATTCCTACTTTAGATGGAAAAGTACGCCTAAAAATTCCACCAGGAACAGAAGCTGGAAAGATTTTCCGCTTACCTAACAAAGGGATTCCTGCTTTACAAAGTTATGAAGTTGGCGATCAATTGGTTCACGTCAATGTCTTTACACCAAAATCTTTGAACGATGAAGACCGCCGAATCATGGAAAAACTCAAAGGAATGGCAAGTTTTGACCCAGCTCCAAATCAAAAATCCGAAAAAGGTTTTTTTGATAAAATGAGGGATATTTTTTCTTGATTTTTTATAAAAAAGTAAAAACTTAGAGGATTTTTTCTAATCACAAATTTTACCTAATTAAACGAAATCTACGATTCGGCAAAGCCAATTTCACTAATTCGTGATGTGAAAATTAAATCTAATTTCACTAATTTTATTAAAACTTCGTTTTAATGTTAAGTGAATCTAAGTTTCTTAATAAAAAAAGCCGCAACGAATCAAAACGATTTGTTGCGGTTTTTTTTATTAGTGAAATATTGTAACTATTTACCACTTTTGCAATTTTTTACCACGGAGAAACGGAGAACACAGAGTGTGACAAAAAAAAATTAGCCTTCGGCTAATTTTTTTGCCTCCGTGACCTCTGTTTCTCCGTGGTAAAAAATAAAAAATCTTCGATTTTTTCGACGCTAAACAGTTAGAAATATTAAAAAAAATAGCACCATTTAAACTCATAAACTACTGATTAACAGTAATTTAGAATTTAGAATTCCCCTTATGCTTCAATTCCCGTTTCTCCGTCTTTTCTATTTTTCACCTTATTGATAAACTCCAAAACTATGATTTGATTGTGTGTTTTTTCTGTTGATTTTTCTAAAGAAGAAATACCCATCATATCATAAGCGTTCATCCAAGTATCACCGATGGCGATTTCCATTTTAGGATTTGGCAAATATAGACCACGTTGAACTCTGACAAAAAGCATACGATTGTAAGGATCTTTGCGGTCAATTTCATTTTTTGACAAAATACTACTGACGTACTGACGAACCTTCCGACGCTCGCTTAATATGCTTGCTGGAAAATACTGCGCTGTTATCATTATTGAATCCACATCATACGCTGGCAAAGAGGTGTTTAGAATTTTGTTGCGTAAAGTGGCAAGCATACAATTGAGCAAAAAATATTCCATACTATGATTGCCAATTTTGATAAGACGATTGTTCACTTTTATTTTCACACTGTCCGTCACCAATAAAGGATAGCTTGTTCCAATATTAAATTTAGCATAATTTGTATCTATAAATGCCTGTTGTATAGATAGTTGCAAAGAGTTTCGATAATAATTATCGACAACATTCAAGTCTGCTCCAAGTTTCAAAAGCTCTTTGATTATTTGTTCAGCGGCAGTTTCGGCGGCTATCAAAAGCGGAGTTTGGTTGTATTCATTCCTAAAATCAACGCCATATTTTGTAATAGAAGGCTGAATATCTTTGAATCTATCTTTAATATAAGGTGTATATAATTTGGTGAAAAGATTGCGTTCTTCTACTTTAACATTCTCCGCACGCTTGTATTTTTTGTCAATCAAAGGTTTAAAAACACTCGTATCATGGTAAATTAAGGCATATTCAAACAAGCGATCTTTGGCTTTTTTGTTGAAAAATTCTGGATGAAAAGCATCTATTTTCAATTGTTCGTACACTTCTGGCGTGATAGGAATCCAAGGTACTTGCTGTGTATGCAAGATATTTTTGCGAATGTCGTCGGCTTGTTCTTTTTTGCCTTGCAATTCGAGTTTTCGAGCTTCACGCTGCCAGTCTTCCATTGAAGAACTTTGGTCTTTCAGCGTCAATTGCGACTGATATTTGACCAAACCTAAGAGATTCAGTAGCGGATGTTTTTTGCTTTCTTCTACAAAATACAAGTTTTTGACCGCACGAGTCATCGCAACATACAGTGAATTGACGTAAAATTTATAGACTTCGAGCGATTTATCGCTTTTGTCTTTACCTCTTCCATAAACAATATCTTTCGCCAAATCTTCTTCCGTTATCCCGTCGGAGATTTCTCGAAATACTTTTTCGTTGTCAGAAATAAAATTGTATAAAATGATGTTTTCATACTCCAAACCTTTTGCTTCTTGCACCGAGAAAATCAAAGGCGTTTGGAAAAAACGACGAGCTTCCGCTTTTTCCTCTTGTCGCATGACCAAAACGGCAAATTTTGCAGAGCGTTTTGTCTTATTGTTGAGTTCTGATTTATTTTTATTGTTGTCTTCGAGGTACACAACTTCGCCGTTTTGAGATGCACTTGATTCTACCAAATAAGTACTTTCACGGTCAATTGAACCAAAACGTGTATTTTTTAACAGTAATAATTTATTCGCAATATCTGTTACTTCGGGCGTATTTCGATAATTATTTGATAAAATACGCACCAAATTTCCTTTTAAATCTTGCTTATAAAACATCGTTTTGACGTTTGACCAAGAAAAGAAATTGGGATGAACGATTTGGTTTGAATCGCCACAAAGTAAAAAATTAGATGGATTTTTCAAAGATTTCAAGACAACACTCAACTGTACATTCGTAAAATCTTGCACCTCATCAACCACGACAAAATCATATTTTTGCTCCGTTTTTGCTTGATAATGATACGCAATCAAGTTGCTATCATAATGTTTGTTTTCTTTTAAATACTCTAAATATTTTACAAAAACATCGTATAAATTACTGCGTTCTTCGCCCGTAAAAACCGATTGTCGCACGCCCAAACCCAAATATTCCTCTCGGCTCAAATACGGCTTATCAATAATAGAACCCGTCAAAACGCCTTTAAATTCTTCAAAAACCTTGTGAGAATCTTTGATTCTTGCCGTTTGACGATGTTTTGTGTACCAAGCATCAAACTCACGGTAAGTAATTTCACGACCTTCAGGAATCTCAATCGTTTCTAAATATTCTTTGAAAGAAAGGAAATCAATCTCTTGTTTTTCGTTTTCATATCCTGATGAATAGTACAAATTACGGGAATTTTCTACCAAATAAGGCGATAAAGTGATGTAAAGCACTTCGCCATGCAGCTGTTTGAGTTTTTCCAACGTCAAAGCCGTTTTTCCGCTTCCTGCCGAACCAATCACAATAATTGGCGTAGGCAAAGTATAAACCTCAGACTGAATTTCGTCAAAAGAAATAATTTTATCCAACAGGTGAAAATGCTTTGCCTTCGGATTCACATAAATCAAAGGTTGTACATCTTCGTCTTTTAAATCGGGGATTTTTGTAAGGTCTGGCAGCTTACTTTCGTCAATTACTGCGCCATTCAAAAAGCGTGATTTGTCGTAATCATGGTTCAGAATGACTTCTAATGCAAGAATATACGTTTCATTTTGATACTTAGCGAACTTAAACAACAAGCGATTTTTAGCATCTAACTTTGCTCGATAATAAGGCATATTCGCCATTTTTTTGATTTCAGCAGACTTAAAATCGCCTTTTTTCAAAAAATCTACAATCTTTTGAAACGGTTTTTCTACAGACTTATAAGAGAGGTCGTTATAATATAGTACATTCATTAATCTCAGGTCATTTTTATTTTAAAATGTTTGCAAAGATAAAAGTAAATTTGTTTTTATTTTAAAAAGCTAAGAATTTCTATTAAAAACTGTAATTTTGTAGCGAAATTTAAAAAACATAGAAATTTGAGAAACGAATTTACATTTATTGATTTATTTGCTGGAATTGGTGGTTTTCACCTTGCGATGCACCGTTTGGGTGGCGAATGTGTATTTGCCTCAGAAATTGATGACTTTGCTCGAGCAACGTATGAATTGAACCACAAAAAAATAAGTCCCAAGTTATTTGAAAATAATCTTTTTAATAAAGACATTAGGAGTATTTCGCCAAAAGATATTCCAGATTTTGATATTCTTTGCGCTGGTTTTCCTTGCCAACCATTCAGTCAAGCTGGGCAAAAACGAGGATTTGATGACAACCACGATTCTGAAAGAGGTAATTTGTTCTTTAACATTGCTGAAATTATCGCTGAAAAAAAACCCAAGGCATTTTTTTTAGAAAATGTAAGAGGAATTGTTTCGCACGATGAAGGAAAAACCTTTAAAGTTATTCGGAAAATATTAGAAGAAGAATTGGGTTACTCTTTTTATTTCAAAGTAGTTCAAGCATCCGATTATGGATTGCCACAATTAAGACCAAGAGCATTTATGATTGGTTTTAGAGATGAAGATTTTATGAAAGGTTTTAATTTTCCTCCGCCAATCCCTTTAAAATTTAATATGAGCGATGTTTGGGGCGGAAAATGCACACGAGAAATTGGTTTTACAATTAGAATTGGTGGTCGTGGCTCTGAAATTACAGACAGAAGAAACTGGGATAATTACAGTGTTGATGGGCAGTTGCGACGATTGTCTTATATTGAAGCAAGGAAAATGCAAGGTTTTCCTGATGATTTTGAATTTCCCGTAAGCGCAACTCAAGCCATCAAGCAATTGGGAAACAGCGTAGCCGTTGATGCTGTTCAAGCCGTTGCTAAAAGTATTTTAGACTACTTAAAAAACTTAAATCCAAAAGAAATGCCTATAAAAAAGACAAAAAACAAAGGAGAATGGATAAAATTAATGCGATTGATACAGCAACAAAATTGAAAGACATAATTCACATAATCGGAGAATTGAAAAGTGCATTTACATATATTGGTGCAGAAAAGGAAACAATAGAGTTAAATGTAAAATGAAAATGCCTTCTTTTTAAAGACACCGTTTGGATAAAAATCTATACTTCAAACTCAATTTTCAACTAAGATTTTAAAAATATGACCAACAACGATATGCTGCGTCGCCTTCGCTACGCTTTTAATTTTAACGACGAAAAAATGATTAAGCTATTTGCGCTGGCTGACGCTACCGTAACTCGTGCCGAAATCAGTGATTGGCTCAAAAAAGACGATGATCCCGACTGGAAATCCTTATACGACAAGGATTTTGCTACTTTTTTGAATGGCATGATCAATGACAAACGGGGTAAAAAAGAAGGCGAACAACCTAATCCCGAAAAAAGTTTGAACAACAACATCATTTTGAGAAAACTGAAAATTGCGCTCAGTTTGGACGATGAAGCGATGCTCGATATTTTAGATGCTGCCGATATGAAAATCAGCAAACACGAATTAAGTGCATTTTTTCGTAAACCAGAACACAGCAATTATCGCCCGTGCAAAGACCAAATTTTACGAAATTTTTTGATGGGCTTGCAACTGAAATATAGGGCGGAATAACATATAAAACTGACAATTGTGAAAAAAGCGGCATTTTACCAACGTAAAATGCCGCTTTTTTTAATATATACACAACGGATATTGGATATTAGATATTAAAGATATTGCAAATACTTGGTGTTCAATATCTTTAATATCTAATATCTGTTGTGTATCACCTACTCAATTGCACTGAATTGTTCACAATCTTTTCCTTTCCACTGGTCAATAGCAAGACAAAACTACACGTATAAATGCCTTGATTGGCTGGTATTCCCTTGTAAGTACCGTCCCAACCGTAGTGATTGTCATTGGGAGGAAAATCTTTTTGTTCAAAAATAAGATTGCCCCATTGGTCAAAGACACGCATAGAAATGACTTTTTCAACGTCTTTCGCTCCGTAGATGGTCAGTTGGTCGTTGATCTGGTCTTGATTCGGAGAAAAAATGTTAGGACAATAAATACTTTCAACTGATTTGATACTGTCAAGCGTTTGAAACCACTTATTTTCTACCAAAGTACATTTTGACGCCTCATGAAAAAACTGAACATAAATCATAAAATTATAGTGTTCTCGAGCTTCGTCTATTTTTATACTGCAAGTATCTTTAGCTTTATATTCTTTTTTAGGTGGAACAACAACCAATGCTGGATTATAATCTATTAGACCTGAAAACCATTTAATATTTAGGCAAGAATCTAACGGAATATTAGAATGTAAAATAGCTTTAACTTCTTCTCCAACGTAGTATTTATCTTTAGTATCAATAAGTTCTATATAGGCTGTGCCGAATTTAAAGTTCTTAGGTACAATATTTTTAATTAATGCAGGACAGTTTTTACTGCTATCTGCAACCCAAAACTGAGTATTTTTGCTCCAAAAGTTACAAGAAGGCCAATCCCAGGTATTTTTGGGCTTTTTAGCTATTGTTATACAAATTGAGGTATCATTATTTGCTATTTCATAGATTTTCACTGGATAGACACAATTTTCTATATCAAAAAAACGTACTTTATATTCGTTATTTTCGAAAGGTGTACCACTATTATTATCACAATATACTTGATATGAAGCCTTTACAGTATCCCAATTATTCAATAATTCTATTTCTTTTACAAATACTTGAGGCGGCAAAGAGGCATCTGTTGCAGTAACCGTGTAAGTTCCAGCTTTGAGATAGGCAGACTCTGCCCCTTTACCTCCGTAGCTCCATGCATAAGAAACAGGCTCTTTTAACCCTATATGTACCATGTGTATATAACCATATTTACCACCAGAAGCACATGATGGATGATTAATTAAAGGATATATATGTTTCATCTGCGCATTTAAACTAAGACAATAAATAAATCCAATTAACACAACCGCTATTCCTCTAATCATAAGTTATATTTTTACTAATTTTTCTGTAAATAAACGACCATTAGCAAGTCTTACTTTTACAATAATGATTCCTTGGTATTGAATTAACTCGTTGATTCGATATTCTCGAATGTTCTTTCCTTTTTCTACATTAATTTTTTCTTTTTTAATCAATCTTCCATCAATCGTACTCAATTCAATGCTACCTTCTGTATCATTTTCGCTGTTCATCAAAACTGAAAAATAATCAGATGTCGGATTGGGAATCAGTGCAAAGATAGCATTATTTTGAATGATTTTCACTTTTGAGATAATTTTTTCCGAAGGTTTGACGATTGGACAGCCTTCATATTTACACTTTATATCCTCACAATAGCCTGAGATAATTTCTGATTTAGGAACGTCAATTTCTATTTCTTTCTTATCACACAAAACAAAATCACGACATTCGCATAATGAAATATTGTCATCTAAACCAGTTGTTACCTTTACAGAACACTCTTTTAGTTTATCATCATATTCATAGCCATCTAATAAAGATAACTCAGGTATGCTTTGGGGAAAAACACAAGTCCAATAAACTCTACAATTTTCAGGTTCGGGTTTTGACTCCCATTTTCCTACGATAATATCTTTTATTCCATTTTTACATATTTTTTCAGCTTGACAAATTCTATTGTTTGTTTCAATGGGAATTCCAAGAGGAATACCAGGGGTATAATGCCAATCCCATTTGACATCATCTTTAACAAAACTCGTAAAATCAGCACAGAAATACCTTACATCACACAAGCCTCCATTTTTTTCTGGTTCAGAATGAATAGGATCTATTTTTTCTGTATAAGTTTTCCCATTACAAGCGTATTCAATATCACAAGAGTTTTCCACCTTAGAAATTGAAACATCGAAACTCTTCACTTCGGTATCGTAGTAAAAATCACATCCTGTTTCTTTACTTACCAATTTTAACCTATATTTGCCAGCTGATGCAGAATTAATTGCTAATGATTGAGTTCCTGTTGGAAACCAAAAATATGTATAATCATTAGCATCTTTTAGGCTTGCTAAAATAGAACCTTTTGGACAAACAGAGCAATTACAAGCATCTTTTGTTTCAAACTTTACAGAAGGTCTATCCACACCACAATCTTGAATACGTTTTACAGTAAATGTTTGCACAATAAGCTCTGGACAATTTGGCGATATTGTAACAGTATAATCTCCTGCCTCAAGACCTGTTATACTCCGAGCATTACTTTGGAAGCCATTTGGACCAGTCCAATTAAAATAATAACCGCTTGTAAAATTGTTTATGTAAATATGCCCTTTATTTGTTTGTGTAAAAAACGGTTGAATCGTAAAATCTATACTTTGAGGCGTTTCGTCATCACATTCTTTAATTTCAAAATCGTATGATCTAACACACGGGAAAGGCCCGTTAATTACCAAAATATAGCCACCTACGGGTAAGTTAGAAATAGTTGTCGTTGGATTTGCTATACTCCCTGTCGAAAAAATAATTGAACCGCTATTGTTTTTTTTCTTTAGTGTAAAAGTAGCATTTGGCAGATTGGTTGCAACGACTACTGAACCTAAAGTACTACCATCCTTATTATTTATTTGAGTAATAAGAGCTAAATTGTTTAAATCTGTTGAATTAGGTAATATTTCGTTACCTCTACAAAACTTTCCACAAGGTCCACAAAGAAAATCAACTGGCGGGTTCTCACAATTTAAATTCCCAAGAACAATAGGATTGAAAGTTAAGTTACATCTATCACCATCTGTCAAAGTTAGTTCATAATTTCCAGCGGGTAGATTTGGATTTATTTTAGTATTAACGGAATTACTCCAAAGACAGGTCAAATTAATTGCATTAAAAACTAATTCTAACTTCCCATCTTTTTGCCCTGGACATTCAGGAGTTTTTATTATACTTTTATCAGCAGCACTAAAATCAAAAGCACCTACTGTGTATAAAAATACACTATTTTGACATAAGCCAGTAGGATTAGTAACTGTTACTGTATATATCCCAGGACTTAAACCAGATTGACTACTATTTACAGAACCATTGCTCCATGTATAGAAATTATCAGATTTTCCTGAAACTAATTTTATGACACCATTATTTTCATCTTTATTACAAGTATCTCCAACTTTAAAGCTTGCAATAGGTTCGACTGTTGCAGGTATTTTAATTGTGATTTTTTCAGAACAGCCACTATTGCTCGTAACTGTAACATTGTATATTTCACCAGTATTTCCTGAAAATGGAATTTTATCTAAGTTCCAAGTATATGTTAATGTTGGGCTATTATTGACATTTATTGTATATGTAGTTCCATTGTTGTAGGAGGGGTCTGCTACTTTAATAAAGACCTTTCCTTTTCCACCAGGACAACCATAGTCTGTTTCCAAGGACAACTTGGGACCAGACCCTTTAAAACTTATATATTTTGTTATTACGCAACTGCGAACATCTCTTACATAGACAAAAGCATTATCTTTGTAGCCGCTAATTGGAAAAGGCTGCCCATCCCAATTTGAATTTACAAGATTTCCATCAACTTCTAAGACATAAGGCGCAAGACCTCCTTTAATACTCACTAAGCCAATTTCGCCTTTACAAGGTTGTATCAATTTAAAATCAATACTGTTTGGATTTAGCTTTCCGACGCTCATTGTCTTAGAAAAACTACAGCCTTGTATTTGATTATCTGTAATTGTTACGGTATATGGTGTATTAGAATAGGCACTTAGAATATGATTAACTGTTGCGCCTGTATTCCATAAGTAAGAGTAATTGCCAACCATATTAACCGCAATTACACCTCCTGATTCTATACCATTAATTGGATTGACACAAGCATCCACCGTAACATACTTAATATCGTATGCTTTTATTTTTTTTGTCGCTACACAACCAACACTATTTTTTACCTCCACCGTATAATCACCCGCTGGAATATTTGACCTTGTTTTTCCTACAAAACCATCGCTCCAAGTGAACGTACAGTTGCTACAGGTCGGGTCACCAGCTACTGATGCTTCGACGTTTACCGTTGAGGTGGTTTCAACACATTCGTGATTGGAGTTTTTTAATTTTATGCTATAATCAAAGATTGTAAATTGTTTTGTTGCGGTACAAGCTACGAGTAAATTAGATACAATTAAAGTATATACTCGATGTTCCAGTTTTCTAAAAACAGAACATTTTTAAAAAATATGAAAAACAATATTTGTTTTTATAATAAAATATTGATATTTTATTTTT
>JAYWHK010000278.1:0-19408 GCA_043777755.1 Saprospiraceae bacterium | reverse complement strand
ATTGGATTCTTGATGCAGACATTTACAATGTTGGTTTTGGCAATGGCTTTCCTACGACGGGAGGAACAGGAACGGAGGCAAATCCTCAACGTTTTCCTACGCCTGCGCAAAGTGGAATCACTGCAATGACCACGGAAGATTTTTGGCAAGGCGGACTTTCCGCTTGGGGCGTAGAATGTGCAAAAAAAGGCTATCAAGTTGAAACATTGCCTATTGGTGGCAAAATCACTTACAACGACGCTACAAATATTCAAGATTTAAAAAATTATAAAATATTTGTCGTTTGCGAACCGAATATTTTATTGACGACTGCTGAAAAAAATGCTATTTTGAACTATGTACAAAATGGAGGAAACCTCATTATGATTGGCAATCACGATGGTTCTGACCGTAACTTTGACGGTGCAGATAGCCCTGTGATTTGGAATGACTTGATGGCAACGAATCCTTTTGGTATGACTTTCGACAAAGTTAAATTTTCTGAAACAACAACCAATATTCCTTCTTTAACAAACAATCCTCTATTGAATGGTGCTTTCGGAAACGTTACCAAAATGCAGTTTTCAGCTGGTACAACCTTGACCCTTGACCCTACTAAAAACCCTACCGTAAAAGGAATTGCTTACAAAACAGGTGTTTCTATTGGAAATATAGACGTTATGGCAGCGTATTGTACGTATGGAACAGGAAAAGTTTTTGCCATTGGAGATAGCTCTCCGTCTGATGATGGGACGGGCGATACAGGCGATACTTTGTATGATGGTTGGGTCGCTGACGCAAGTGGCAATCACCGAAAACTCTTTATGAATGTGACCGAATGGATGGCTAATAGCAACGTTCCACAACCTTTGTCAGTTTCGATTACCAATGTTGAAAACGTCAATTGTTTTGGTCAAGCAACAGGCAAAGCAACGGCAAATGTTACTGGAGGAACACCTCCTTATACGTATCTTTGGTCTAATAATGCAACAACAAGTAGTATTTCTAATCTTGCCGCAGGAGTGTATAAAGTGACTGTTTCTGGTACAGCAACGGCTTCCGTGACGATTACCTCAGGGAAATTACTGACGGGAAATCTGGTTGTGTTGCCTATTGATTGTACTATTTTAGAAGGACAAATAACGGCAAATGTCAGTGGTGGAACAGCTCCTTTGTCTTACAAATGGTCAAATGGCGCAAGTGGTATTTTTATAAAATCAACCCAATCTGGAACATACGCTGTAACCGTGAGCGATGCTAAAAACTGTCTTTTTACAACAAGTGCTTTTTTGGCAAAAAATACAACAAAACCAATTCCGAGTATTTCATTGCAACAAACAAATTGTACGACCACTTGTGCCACGGCATTGGTTGGAGCTACTGCAAATGGTTATACTTTTAGTTGGAGTTCATCAGGAGTAGTTGGCGTTCCGAATAAGGCTTGTTTTAGTACAAGTAAAAAAGTCAATTTAACGGTTACGGACAAAGGAAATGATTGTGTAAAAGACACTTTGATTGATATTGTTGCGCCAACGCCTTTGGTTTTGAAGCAAGATAAAGTGGTGAACGCTTCTAATGGTCAAAAAAATGGCTCAATGAGTATTCTTGTTAGTGGCGGAAAACTTCCTTATAAATATGAATGGTTTGATGGTGCTACTGCTAAAATAGTAGGTACAACGAAGGATTTAACAGGTATTGCCGCAGGTTCATATTATTGCAATGTGAGCGATGCTTCTGGTTTTTGTAAGGAATCTCTGTTAATTACAATCCAAAATTCTGTTTCTACACAAAATATTGACAATCAAAATATTCTGAATATTTATCCAAATCCTACGGACGATGTTTTTTATATTGATTTAAAAAATGAACAAGAACTGCTTGTTTCAATGTATGATATAAATGGGCGCATGGTGTTGGAGCAAAAAACAACATCGCTTTCGCCTATTTCGGTGAAAAATCTTGCAAAAGGTTTTTTCATTTTAAAAATAAAAACAAAAGAAGCGATTCTTTTTTCAAAGTTAAAAGTAGAATGAAATTTAGTGATTTAAATTTAAATAAAACCCTTTTGAATACGCTTGACGAATTGGGTTTTGTCGAGCCAACACCGATTCAAGAGAAGACTTTTACCGCTGCAATGGCTGGTAAAAATTTGGTCGGTATTGCGCAAACGGGTACAGGAAAAACGCTGGCTTATTTGCTGCCAGTGCTTCGTCAGTGGTCTTACAACACCAAAGATAGACATCCACAAATCTTGATTGTCGTACCGACACGTGAGTTGGTGGCGCAAATTGTAGAAGAAGTCAAAAAACTAACAAGCAATATGAATTTGGTGGTCGTTGGTGTATATGGCGGTGCAAACATCAATATGCAAGCCATTACGATGGGCGAAAAATTAGATGTTTTGGTGGCAACACCTGGGCGTTTGTTGGATTTGGCACTTCGAGGCCCTTTGAAATTGACTCAAATCAAGCGTTTTGTGATAGATGAAGTTGATGAATTATTGAGCTTGGGTTTTCGTCCGCAATTGGTTCGAGTGATTGATCATTTGCCAGCAAAACGACAAAATTTGATGTTTTCTGCGACCATGACCGAAGATGTTGAAAAAATTATGAATGATTTTTTTGACCACCCAGAAATCATAGAAGCTGCCCCTTCGGGAACACCGTTGGAGAATATTGAGCAAACAGGCTACCGTGTACCCAACTTTTTTACTAAAGTAAATTTATTAGAAAAATTAATTGCAGACAAAAGTATTTATACCAAAGTGTTGATTTTTATGGACAGCAAAAAATTGGCTGACCAATTATTTGAGTTGATAGAACCTAAATTTTCGGAAGAAATTGGCATTATTCACTCAAATAAAGCACAAAACAACCGTTTTAATACGGTTCAAAGTTTTAAAAATGGTACAAATCGAATTCTGATAGCGACGGATATTATTTCACG
Source organism: Saprospiraceae bacterium (assembly GCA_043777755.1). Classification (GTDB taxonomy): domain Bacteria; phylum Bacteroidota; class Bacteroidia; order Chitinophagales; family Saprospiraceae; genus CANHEE01. Next base: position 16,483 of record JAYWHK010000278.1, on the reverse strand, counting down.
TGGTTTGGATATTGCGGAAGTTTCGCACGTTATCAATTTTGATATGCCCGAAATTCCCGAAAATTATATTCATCGTATTGGTCGTACGGGTCGTGCAGATCAACGAGGTTCTGCGATGACATTTATCACTGAAAAGGAAGTAGAATTTCAGACACAAGTGGAAACTTTGATGAATTATCAGATTCCAATCGCTCCATTGCCAGAAGATTTGGTGATTTCTACGGAACTTATTGATGAGGAAATTGTCAAGGTGAAAATGAAAAATATTCTTGTAAAATTGACTAAAAAAACAGAAAGTGCTGGCCCTGCTTTTCATGCAAAATCTGCTAAAAACAGCAAAGTTAATGTTCGTCTTTCTTGGGAAGATAAAATGCGCCGAAAAGGAAAGAAAATTCTGGGCAATAGCGGCTCAAAGTACAAGAAATAAATAAAAAAAGATTCCAAACGTTCTCAAAGAACATTTGGAATCTTTTTTTTACATCACCTTACTCTGACAAACAAAATCCGACGTTGGCAATTCCGTTTTTGAAATGGCAGCAAAACCGCCTTCTACTTCCGTAAAATTGCGATAGCCACGAGCTTGCAAAATCGAAGCCGCAATCATACTGCGATAACCGCCTGCACAGTGCATGAAAAAATGCTCTTGTGGATTGATGTCTTTTACCCATTCATTGATGTCAGAAAGTGGGCGATTGTAAGCATCTTCTACGTGTTCAGCGGCGTATTCGCTTGGTTTTCTGATGTCTATGATTTTATTTTCCTCAATATTTACTTGCGTAGAAAATTCGGCAGCGGTAATTCTATTGACGGTATCAACTTCTTTTCCTGCATTTTTCCACGCCTCAAAACCGCCTTTCAAATAACCTAAAACTTGGTCAAAACCAACTCGGCTCAATCTCGTAACGGTTTCTTCTTCCATACCTTCGTCCGTAATTAGCAAGATATTTTGCGAAACATCCGCGACCAATCCGCCAACCCAAGGTGCAAAATCGCCTTTCAAACCAATATTAATTGCTTGAGGAACGAAGCCTTTATGAAAATCTCCATTGCTGCGGGTATCTAAAATCAAAGCACCTGTTTCTTCGGCAGCGACTTCAAACTCAGCTGGCGAAAGTGCCGTCATTCCTCTGTCCAACACCTTGTCAAAACTGGCGTAACCTTTCTTGTTCATCGCCACATTTGCACCAAAATAAGCAGGTGGCGCACTCAATCCGTCCAAGACTTCATGAACAAATTCTGCTTCGCTCATGTCGGCACGCAAAGCATAATTAAATGCTTTTTGAATCCCAATCGTGGAAGTTGTTTCTTTACTCATGTTTTTGCCACAAGCCGAACCTGCGCCATGCGCTGGATAAACAATAACCTCGTCTTCGAGCGTCATTAGCTTGGTTCTCAATGAGTTATACAACGTTGCAGCCAATTGTTCTTGTGTCAAACTCGCTGACTTTTGAGCCAAATCTGGTCTTCCAACATCGCCAATAAATAAAGTGTCGCCACTAAAAATAGCATGATTTTTACCATTTTCATCTATCAACAAATAGGTCGTACTTTCCATCGTATGACCTGGCGTATGCAACACTTTGATTTGGATATTTCCAACGGGAAAAACTTGTTCGTCTTTGGCTGAAATAAACTCAAATTCAGGCGCAGCATTGGGCCCATATACAATAGGCGCATTGGTTTTTTCGCTCAAATCTAAGTGACCACTTACGAAATCCGCATGAAAATGCGTTTCAAAAATGTATTTTAGCTTAACATTGTCCTTAGTAAGCCTGTTCATGTAAGGCTGCACTTCACGCAAAGGGTCAATGATAGCCGCTTCGCCATTGGAAGTGATGTAATAAGCACCTTGTGCCAAACAACCTGTATATATTTGTTCTATTGTCATTTTATATTAGTATTAAGTACTTGAGTATTAAGTATTTCTGTTTTAAAGTATGCTACGACAATCATACTTAATACTGATATACTTAATATTGAAATTTCCTATGTTTTTATTATTTTATACTTACTATCATACGCAATTTGCGACTGAAGCGTTGCCAAAGGCACTTCTTTTTCGCTTACAATCAAAACTGAGCCAAAATCGCTACTCATACTGACTTGTTGTACGCCTTCGTTTTCGCTGAATTTTTCAGAAACAGTCGTCATGCAACCGTTGCAAGTAATCCCTTCAAATTCGTAGAAAGCTACACTTACAGTATTCTTTTTTGCAAAAATAATTGAAAATTCTGTATTTGCACGTGCTGAAATAGAATTTTCACAAATATCTATTTTTTTTATTTCAAAAGCATTGCTAAAAAATGCTTCGTAAGTAGCTTGATCGCCACCAAAAGGAGGTCCTTGTTTTTCAAAAAAACGATTGAACAGTAAACCTTTTATCGTTCCCGAAGGGCTTAACAATTGGTGCATTTTCCAAACGTATTTTTGTCGCATCGAAAGTGGCAAAGCACAGAAAAATGTTTGCTCCAAAACTAAATCGTATTCGCCTTCGTGTGCAAAAAAATCGCCTAAAATGACTTTTATTTGCTTGTTTTCTTTGAATTTTTCTTGTAAATCGCTAACCAAAGTCGGCGAAATATCAATCAAAGTTACATCAGAAAACCCTTTTTCCAAAAGGTATTCTGCTTCGTAAGCATTGCCACAACCTGGGATTAAAATACGTAGATTTTTGTCCGAAAGTTCGTCAATAATGCTTTGTAAAGGTGGCGAAGGTTTGCCTAAATCCCAACCCGTAGTTTCCGAAACATATTGATTTTCCCAGTATGTTTGGTCAAGCGGACGCTCGCAACTTGTCACGCAACACGTTATTTCTTCTTTCATCAGTGTAAAAATGTTTCTTTTAAAATGATATAAATGCCCATCACGAGCGTGAACCAACCAAAAGCGGGTTTTAGGCGGCAGCCGTCAATATGACGCGCCAAAAACATACCTATAAATATACCGAAAATGGCAAAACCAGTTACTGTTAGCATCAAATTCCAATCTATCAAGGTACTATGATTTTCGCCTAAAAAACCAATCAAGGATTTCATCGCAATGATAACGAGTGATGTTCCGACCGCTTCTTTCATTGGCAATTTGGATAAAACAACCAAGGCTGGAATGATTAAAAAACCTCCACCAGCACCAATCAAACCTGTCAAAGTGCCAACTATCAATCCTTCTGCTAAAATTAATGGGTAATTAAATATTTGATTATCAGCATTTTGTGTATTATCATTTTCTTCGCTTGGTTTTATCATGCTGTAGGCAGCGGCTATCATCAAGACAGCAAAAAGCAGCATCATAAAAATACCTTTTGTCAAAATAAAATCGCCAATATGCGTAATTTCCGAAGGAATCGCAGGAACAATATAATGTCTTGTCAAAAAAACGGCAACAATCGAAGGGATTCCAAAAATAATAGCGGTACGGACATTGACCAAACCTTGTCGAAAATAATTGATTGAACCAACGGCACTTGTCGCTCCAACGATGAACAAAGAATAAGCCGTTGCCGCAACTATATCTATCGAAAAAAGATAGACCAAAACAGGAACGGTCAAAATGCTTCCGCCGCCGCCAATCAAACCCAACGTCACGCCTATCAACACAGAAGCGGCATAGCCGAAAATTTCTACTTGCATTTTATTTCTTTAATTTAATGCAAAGATAAGGTGTTTTTGAGTAGTTGGAATGGTGTAGATTCGGTGTTTTGTGGTACTTTTTACTGATTGCTTAGGAAAGAATTTGAAAAGAACAAGCACGACTTAAGAAGTATGGATATTTTCCTTTATATCTATTTCGTCCCGATTATTTCTATATACCTACTCATGTGTCAAGTTGAGGATTTGACAAAAAAATAAAAGTATTTGTTTCTTTTAAAAGAAAACAGTATCTTTGTACTATGAAAGAGAGAAATGACACCACTGAAATTGTATTAAATTTACCTAAAACCTTGTTTTGGGATGTAAATCCTTATGATGTTCATCTTGAAAAAAATGCAGCTTTTATAGTAGAACGGGTTATTACAAGAGGTAGTTGGGAGGCATTTAATAAGATCATCAACTATTATAGCAAAGAAAAAGTTGCTCAATATGCTACGACATTGAAGTATATGAGTAGTATTGATTTAGCATTTTGTGTCACTTATTTTAGTATCAAAAAAGAAAATTTCAAATGTTACGAACAGAAACAGTTGCAGACGACACATTGGGATTATTAAGAACATTGATGCAGAAAGACTATCTAAAAGAGTTTTACTTAGTAGGTGGTACTTCTTTATCTTTGCAAATAGGGCATCGAATTTCAATTGATTTAGATATGTTCACTTCAACTGACTTTGATCCAAAAGAACTAAAAATGACCTTGGAAGATGATTTTCCCAACTTCCGAGTTGAACTTGAACGACCAAATACTTTAATTACTACAATCAACGATGTGAAAGTTGATTTTATTCGCTTCAAATATGGATTTGCCCACCCAATCGTCCAATTTGACGAAATTCGCTTAGTGAATATCAGTGATATTGCGCCAATGAAATTAGATGCAATTTCAGGACGAGGGAAGAAAAAAGATTTTTTTGACCTCTATTTCTTGTTAGAACATTTTTCTTTGAAAGAGATGCTTGATTTGTACCAACTAAAATATCCAAATGTATCTATTTTTCACGTCATCAAGAGTATGAATTATTTTGAAGAAGCCGAAAATGAGCTTAATCCAATCATTTTAGACAAAAAAATTACTTGGAATAAAGTAAAAAAGACAATAATGAAGGAGATTCAGAGGTTGTAAAATCCTGTTGCAACAATACCTTTATAGGCTCTTGCTTTTGCAAGTCCAATCAGTAAATCGTACATTAGATATTTTTCTAATTCCTCTTTCTCGCTTTCAAAAATGAGGTTATCTTTCTTTTTTTGAGTCAAAAGAAAAATACGATTTTGAATAGGAGCGTCAAACTTAAATTCTAATACTTCTTGTGGCATAGACCTAGCCATAAGCATTGCCAATTGTTCTTGTGCAGAAATAGATGCAATCATTTTTATCAATTATTTTTACAAAAGTACATCAAAAAAATCAATTCACAAAATATTTTTTCGGAACTCGTCGGGACTTACGCTTAGGTATTTTTTGAAAAAACGGCTAAAATAAGCGTTGTCTTCAAAATTAAGTTGGTAGGCGATTTACTTCATTTTACTAAAACCCTACTGGCAACAATATTCCAAACTGCGCTATCGTTGTGTTGAGGTGTGAGTTGTGATTTTGACCAATAGTAATGTTCAATTAGTTTCCTTTATTCACTCGTAATAAATTTCCTGCAAAAGCACCCGTGTTTTCACTTAAAATGGTATGAATACGTTGAGCCAATGCGCCAAAATTAGCATCGCTTGTACAAACAATAATACCACAATGCTGGTTGCTTTGGAAATGTAGTTTGATAAAATCTCGACGATTTAGAGTTAGTAAAATACGATTTTGAATGGTGGAAAATGTCAATACATCTTCATCTGGAATTCGTTGATTGGCGTTGCCCGCTTCTAAGGAAGTCAAAACATCATGCCCTAAAAGCCGTAATAATTCTACGACAAGATAAGGGAAATTTTCATTTACATATAGCTTTTCCATTGCCTAATCGTCGCTATTTTCTTTAATATCTTGGTCAATTTCTTTTTTATTTGCTTTGTAATACGCCCAAGCATTACTCAAATCTTGTTGTCGTAACGTTGGATATGCCTTTAATAATGTAGCATCATTTGCTTTTGATTTTTTCAACGCTACCAACGTCCATACAGGAATACGAGTACGAATAATACAGGCACTACCGCCACAAATAGATGTGGTTTTTTCTATGCCTGGATAGGTTTCTCCCAAACGTTTGGACAAAAAATAAAGCAATTCAGCTTGCTTACTTACTGACAAATTGCCTACATAATTTTCTACTTCTTGAAATGATAATACCATAAGAATAAAATTTATACTGCAAAAATACACTTTTCTCTTCATTTTTCCAAATCTTACTGCAACAATATCTCAAACTGTACTATCTTGGTATTGAAATATTGGTTGGGGTAATCACTTACAGGTATTGCGATTGGTTGAATATCCGCTAATAATGCCATACGCTTTTTAGGTTTTGGCGCACTTTTTACTTCTTTTTGCTGTTTATTGAGCAAAAATTCTACAAAAAGATACAATTCTTCTAAATGTCGTATGATTTAGAAACTCTATTTGTTGGATTATTTGTACAACGTTTGTATTCATAATTAGATGGAGTTTAAAACAATAAAAGGGTTTATTTTAAAAGAAAATTAATTATCTTATTAAATTGTCCCACTCATTTAATTGATTTTTCTTAAATTTTATTTCTTCCTCAATTTTTTCCATATCAATTCTAATTTCAAGAATTTGTTTTTTTCTTTCTTCGGCTGTTCTTAGAAATTGCCACTCGCTTGCTTTTGCGAGATTGCTCTTTTGAATATTATATTCAATTTCGAGTTTAATTATATCTTCCTCAATTACTTGGTATTGAGAGTTAATGGAATCTGTTTCTAAAAGCTCCCAAATTTTATATAATTTTATTTTATTAAGTCTAATTTTTTCTTCAATTTTTCTTATCTCAATTTTAATTTCACTGATTCGTTTTTTCTTTTCTTCGGCTGTTCTTAAAAATTGCCACTCATTAGCTTTTGAAAGATTATTTTTTTGAGTATTGCGCTCTGTCTCGAGTTGCTTCTGGTCTAAAAGTAGTTGCTTCCGCTCTTTTCTATATTTTTTTGTATATATTGATTCTTGTATGTGAAATCCTATACTATCTTCCATTAGTTCCTTTCCGAAATAGTCCACTATTATTGTAACTCGATTTGTATCAGAGGTGGCATATTTATTAACAATTAAACTTCCCCCAATTATTATAACTGAACTTGTAACAATAGTAGCTATTTTTGAACCGAAAAACACGGATTTCCCAAAAGTATCAGCAATCGAAGTGAAAAATGCAAAAACGAAAGAGAGTGCAACCGTGCTATGATAAGAAAATGCTTGTGTTATTTTATTCAGTACAATCGTATATCCCGTAGGTTGTGGTGTAATTTGAGTAGGTAAAGCAAAGGGTTTTTCTTCTTTTGGACGTAATCTCTGCCAAACAGCATTATCAATTTCTTTTTGTAAAGTCAAAGGAAGTGTAGCAAAGTTATAAGGATTTTTAGCCAATTTCTTTGTAATCTCATTATTGCCTTCCTTGTTTATAAAATCTACCCAATTTTCATATTTGTAAAGCGTATTTTTTTGATTAGAAACAAAAAATACCAACGCATCAAGTGTGTGTTCTTTAAAATCACGTCTTGCCTTCATTCCTTCATTAAATACTTTCTTCACATAATCTTCACTGATTTTCTTTGGTTTATCCGCCAAGAACTCATGTATTCCAATACGTTCTTCTGTGCTAATCGTAGCAAAAGGGTCATTTTTAAGTGTATCTGCAATCATACACTTTAACAACTTAAACAAATATTGATTGACAGGAAGTGCTATATTCATAAATTCAAAATGTCTTCAAAAAGTCTTTTTTAGAAAAAATTGTTGCTAAAAGTTTGATTTTCAACACATTAAAATGTCTTTTAACATGACTTTAAAATGTCCTTGTTCGACAGAAAAAAAGCCAAGAGATTTGTATCAAAATTAATGCTACGGCAAATTTACAAACAATTTTATTAACAAATTTAATTTTTTCAAAAAAATGAAAAAGAACATTTTATTTCTTCTATTATTGACTGCTTCCGCAGCAACTCTTTTTACTTCTTGCGAGGCTGAGGCTGATGTAAGCATTTCTAAAAAGCCTACGACACCGTCGGGTGTTTTATGCGCTACTTCTCTTTCTGGAATTGTAACCGAAACAGGTTCTCTTACACCAGTAGAAGGTTGTCTGATAACATTACAAGGAGCTACTAAATCAAGTACTGTAATGACAGACATCAAAGGTCAATACCGTTTTTCAGGCATTGAATGTCTTGACAATTACAGGGTTGTAGCAAACAAAGCATTTTATAAAGTTGGTACGGCAGATATTTCTGCTGACGGAAAATCGGCTTTACTGGGCGATATTTCTATGACCGCTGCGTGTCTTAGTATTGTACATAATACTTTGGATTTTGGCACTTCGGATGCTAATGTTTCTAATGTGTTAAAGTACAATTGTGAAGGAGAGATTTTTTATACAGTTACTTCTTCAAAATCATGGGCAAAGGTAGGTAGTAATATTGCGCCTTTAAAGTCAGGTCAAATTGCTAATATTCAAATTGCAATTGATAGAACCAAGTTATTAAATGACGATACTGCATTTATTACTGTCAATTCTTCTCGTGGTTCTCAGTCATTTACAGTTAGTGCAACTAAGTAATTGTTTTGCAATTCCGTGAAAAATCACTCTATCATACTGGCGGTATTCTATTGCCGCCAGTATATCTTTTTAACTTTTTTAATAAAGATATCTTATGAAAAAAAAATATTTTTTTCCATTATTTGTGCTAGTATTAATCTTAAACGCAATGTTATCAAGTTGTAATAAATATAAAAATTCAGATGATGATGGATTGTGTTACAAAAAAACTCGTAAAGAAGACCCGTCGTTAACAGGTATTGTTAGAGATAGTGTCAATGAAGGCGATTTTCTAAAAGACGTTGATATTACCATTTCGGGACATCAACAATTCAAAGGAAAAACAACACAAGCGGGCGTTTATTTCTTTGATGAGCTTCGTGCAGGAACGTACGAAATTTCAGTCAACAAAGTTGGTTTTGCTTCCGAAAGGCTCAAAGTTCAGCTAAGGGACGATGAATGTATGGAAATCGTAGATATAAAGTTAAAGCCTCTCTATTCTTTGATTGTTGATAGATTCTTGCTTGAATTTGATGTACCTTCAAACAATATTTTGAAAACATTGACTTTACGTAATCCTTTTAACGACGGTAACGATGATGACTATCTACCTTTATCTATTTCAGCAGATAAGCCTTGGATTATTCTTGCGGCAAATACTATTCCTATTGGCAAAAATGGAAAGGTATCCTTTAAAGTTTCAATCAATTCAAACTTATTGCCTAACGGCAATTCATCAGGATTAATAACAATCAATACCTTAGATAAAGGTTCTGTCTTTGTAACAGTCACAGTCAAAAAATAATACATCGTAACCCCAAAACCTTTTTCCTTCAATTCACAAAATATTTTTTCGGAACTCGTCGGGACTTACGCTTAGGTATTTTTTGAAAAAACGGCTAAAATAAGCGTTGTCTTCAAAATTGAGTTGGTAGGCGATTTCGGAAATGTTGTGGTCGCTATTGACCAAAAGACGTTTTGCTTCCAGCAAAATACGCTCTCTGATGAGTTCGCCAGCCGATTTTCCAACGGTGGCATTGCACAAAGAATTGAGATGATTTGGCGTGACAAACAACAATTCAGCGTACTCTTTTGGCAAACGTTTTTCTAAAAAATGCTTTTCGATAAGTTCTTCAAAATTTTGCAAAACGGTATAGTGATGCTTCGTAACACCTTCTTTGAGCGACTGATGCTGTGTGCGAGAAAGACGAATCAAAATCTCCAACAAAATAGAACGCAAGATTTCTTGCTTAAAACTGGCTTCTTTTTCGTATTCTTCTAAGAGTTTTTGAAATAAAACAACGATTTCAATACAACAATTTGCTTCTAAAATTTGTGTTGGACGACCTACAATTTGATGAAACAAAGGCAGTTTTTTTAGCAATTGGCTATTTTGTAAAAAAGAATTAAAGAAATTTTCATCAAAATTAATCAAATAACCGTCCGTATCTGCCGAAAAATCCCAAGTATGGATTTGATTTGGTGCCATGTAATAGATTTGGTGCGGCACGACTTCATAATCTTGAAAATCAATATTGTGCCTTCCACTGCCTTGAGTGAAAAGCACAATTTGATAAAAAGTATGCCGATGCGGAAAATGAATACAGCGATTTTCTCGAACAAAATCTGCAATTCGAGTAATCAGAAAATCTGTTCCGCAATTTTTTGAACCCAAAAGATTACATATACTATAGGTCGGGATTTTATCTTTTGCCATTGTTAGATTTCTTGACTTACGACTTCTTGACTTACGACTAATTACTCTTAATGTGGCAATTTATCTTGAAATTTTCCATAAACCCAAGTGCCAGCCAAAGCACTCAAAATCATTACACTGGCTACACCAAAACCTGCGCCCAAATTAGCATACAATGGACCAGGACAAGCACCTGTAATCGCCCAACCAATACCAAACAACAAGCCGCCAATAACCGTTCCTTTGTTGTAAGGTTTGCCTGCAAAAGTAATTTGTTCGCCTGATAAAGTCTTGGTATTCAGCTTTTTAAGTAAAAAAACTGAAATTGTGCCTACGATAACCGCCACGCCAATCACACCAAACATATGGAACGAATGTAAGTGAAACATTTCTTGAATACGAAACCAACTGATGATTTCGGCTTTGACAAATACGATTCCGAAGAAAATGCCAACGATTGTATATTTTATATTTTCCATACCAGAGAATGGACTTTAGTCCGTTTTTTTTATTGAAGAATGGACTAAGGTCCGTTTTTTACTGGAAAATGGACTTTAGTCCGTTTTTTTATTTTATTCGGGTTAAAACCCGAACTCCAGTTACAAAAATAAAGGCAAAATGAAATGCGTACATAAAAAACCACCAAGCATAAAGCATATTGTTGCAATCAATGACGGTAATTGTAAGTTGGAAAGTCCCATAATAGCGTGTCCAGAAGTACAACCATTGCCATAACGAGTGCCAAAACCAACCAAGAAACCACCAAACACAAACATTAATAAACCCTTGATTGTCAATAAGTTATTCCAATTAAAAAGCTCGACGGGCTGTAATTGACTGTAATCAGAAATGCCATATTTTGCTAAGACAACTTTCGTCGCTTCCGCTACTTCCATAGGATTTGGATTGGCTAACAAATAGTTCGCAATAAATCCACCAATGATAATTCCAAGCACAAAGTACAAGTTCCAAATTTCTTTTTTCCAATCGTATTTGAAAAGCGGAATGTTCGCAGGAACGCACATCGCACAAACGTGACGCAAGGAGGACGAAATTCCAAATTGTTTATTTCCAAGAATCAATAAGATAGGCACTGTCAAGCCTATCAAAATGCCTGCAACTGACCAATGCCAAGGTTGTTGTAATAATTCTAACATTTAAAAATAATTTATTAGTAAATTTAATAACACAAAGATACATATAAAAAAAAGTAATAAAAAGTGAAGATTACGTTAAAGTTTGTACTTTTTACTGTTTTTTACAATTGTCAAGTAGTTGATCAAATGTAAAAGAGAACCGTAATTTTCTATTTGGAAAGTATTTTTTTTACATAAAACACTGATTAACAGTTAATTACTTTAATTTATTTCATTTTTTTAATTACCTTCATTATTTATATGGTATTTATGCTTTCACATACGCCAAGACATCTTGCCATGTACCACCATTTGTTACATTTGTGAAACCTAAACCTTCGAGTGTTGATTTGGCAAATCCAGCCCGAGCACCACTACGACAAAAAACGATGATTTGTGTCGCATCTTTGAGTTTTTTTACATGATTTTGGATTGTATCATGTTGAATGTTAATAGAGCCAGGAGCATTGCCTTCTGCAAATTCGTCAGGGCGGCGAACATCTACGAGTAGTGCGCCATTCGCAATAAGTTCCGTTAAGTTGATATTGTCAGTCATACCAAAGATTTTTTTTAAGAAATTAAACATTGATTTATATTTTTTATAAAATTTAATGCAAAGATAAGGGCGTGGAAAAAATTACACAAGTACAAGACGTGGCGAGTATTGCACTTTTTACTTATTTTTAAAATTTCACACTTGTATTGAGCATAAAAGTATGTTCTACATCAAAAAAAGTAGTGTTTTTATTCAAGCGTTTGATGAAAATATAGCCTAATTCTGATTTAAACGTTTTGTTCCATTGATGTAAAAAAACAATACCCAAGCGGTTGTGTTCAAAAGCGTGATTGATATTTTTTTTATCAATGCTAAAAAAAACTTCATCAAAAGCAAAAACGCTATTTTTTTGCGAAAAATTATACTTTAATCCACCACGAAACCGCAAACGAGTACTCCAATTAAAAGGCTGATTAGGTTCTCTGCGAATTAATCGTTGTTCAACGCCAAGGCGATTGCTCCACTCCCATTTTTCTTTTGCTTGTCGCCATGCCGCCAATATCGCCCAACGATATTCCAATTGTGTATATTTCTGATTGTCAGTGATTTGTGAAAGTAAAGGATAGGATTAAAAAGCTGAAAAAGGCGATAAAGAAAGCGTAAAATTAGGCTGTACTTTGTAATGAAACAAAAGTCTTATACTATTTAAAAGTGGTTTTTGGAACAGATTTGCTTGATTATTTGCTGCAAAATCTTGGCGGCGATGTATCAATTCGAGGTCAGTACTCCATTTTTCATTGATTGTTTTGGTCAATGTTTCTTTTGTCCAAAAGGTACGATGTGTTGTTTGCGCTTGCGCTAAAAAATTAGCACAAAAAAAGACCACACCTATAACTATTACTTTTCTCATCAAAAATTGCTTTTTTAAAATAAAATGCAAATTTCGGTAAAAAAGGATATTCAAGTGTAGCCTTATTTATTGTACTTGTTGTATTATTTACGTTTTCTAAAACCCAGCTTTAATGTATGCCCATTTTTTGCTCTGTTTGTCTGCAATTTCGATAATCCCAGCAGGCACAAATCGAGCTTCCGAAACGATGTCCGTTTTTTCTAATTTACGTTCTTTCATCGTATTTTGGCAAGCTGCAAAATCAACGCCTTTGGCTTTCAACGCTGTGATTGCTTGTGCTTGTTGGGTTTTAGCATTTTGTAAAAACGTAATCCCATTATTATGGCAAACAACTTCCAATTTTGTATTTGGAGCTTCTGTAAGCGCGTTATTGAGTTGTTTTACGAGTGCTTTATGCACCAAAGTATCGTTGCTCGTTAGCTGAAAAACGATTTTGTATTTTTTCATATTTTGAGCAAAAATGCCTTGTATTGCTGTAAAAAGCAACATAAAAAGAAGTATTTTTTTCATATTTTAAACAAATTTATAATCCACGCCAAAAACTTGCGACAATAACGTTTGCGGCTCGTCTAATCACCAAAAAAACCAATCAACGCAACACGTCGATTGGTTTTTTTATAAAATTAAGGCTTTTCAACCTCGACCAAATCGTACATTTTTTTCCAAGAAAACTTCCAAGGATCTGATTTTCGACCTGGACAGATTTGATTGTGACCTTTGATGTATTTAATGCGGTGACGGCTTTTGATGTCACGAACCAAATTCGCCAAAGCAGCATATTGGTATTCGTTAGGAGCTTCTTCTTCAGAATTTATGAGTTCTATTCCCAAGGAACGTGTGTTAATATTGTTGTTTCCGTCAGGCATTTTTCCGAAACCAGCATGGAATGCAATGTCATTTTCTTTTACCAAACGGTGCGTATTGCCTTCTCTATCAATCACATAGTGTGCTGCTACGCCATGCCTTTTGTACTCTCCCAAAACACAATACAAATCAAAATCATTGCGGCTGTGTACACAAAACGAAGAATGCAAAATAATCGCATCAATCTTTCTATCACCATAAAACTTCTCCATGCCACGCTTAAATAGATATGTTTTATCCAAATAATCCGAAGAAAAATGACGGACAGTTTCTTTTGGTTCTAATGGTTTTGCTGTAACAGGAGTTGTAAAAGCGGGAGGAATCACAATATGCGAAGGAATTGCCGATGCAATAACATCACCATCAACTTTTTTTCTTGCAATAAAACTCATTGTTTTTTTGTCGTTTTCACAAAAACGATGACCATACATAAGTGTTTCATCAGCTAAAAAAACCTTATCAAAGCGGCAGCCTTCAATGTCTGTCACCAAGTGAACAGTATCATTTTTCAAAAACCATCGAATAGGCGTTTGCTCAATATACCCTTTACCCAAGTCCATGAACCTGATGTCGTCTGCACGTTCTGTACAAGAATTACAATCGGCGTACTTGATTTTCCAAGTGGTATTGACTAATTTTTTAGCGTTATAATTTCCAAGAGTGAGGTTGGCATTGCTGTCGTTGTTGGTCTTAACTGTATCATAATTGGTGGACGTAAGTCCCAAAACGCATAATCCTAAAAGACCATAAATAAAACATTGCTTCGTTAGCAGAATAATACTTCTCATTACGATTTCTTTTCAAGTGAAAAATGAACTTTATACGATTTCAGTACGGCTTTATCCAGTTCATTTTGATTCCAGATTTTGATTGACATGAAAAAGGGAAACACCTTTTAGCTATTTGAGTAAATGATGTTTCCCTTCTTAAACGAATCTTTGTGCAAAGATAGTGCCTTTTTAACGAATTTTAAAAATATTTTTTTTCATTTAACATTTTTTTAAATCAGAAAGCCTTGATTATCCATTGTTAATACATTGAAAAAAAGCTAAAATTTAACTTTTACAATCTCTCGACTCTGTCTTTGAGTTCTATAAAATGTAAAAAGGCTTCTCGAAATGAGAAGCCTTTTTCGTTTATTATTGTTTGATGATGCGCTTTGTCCAGCGGTTGTTCTGATTGTCAGTAAGGACAATGAAATAAATGCCATTGGGTAGTTTATCTAATTTTAATTGCACTTCATTTTTTCCTTTATTAAGGTCAAAATCTTGTTTATAAACAACACTTCCTATCGCATTATAAATATTTAAATCAATTTTTATAGCAGCGGAGGCTTCTGCTGAAAAAGTTACCTCTCCTGTAAATGGATTAGGGTAAATTGCTTCTTTAATACCAGATGTATTGCTTTGTTGTACTCTACTTTCTGTAGGATTATTATTTGTTAATACTTTATCACATTTACAGTTTTGAAAACCATCTTCACTTACTGCTTTACAATCTGAAATATCAAGACAAGTTACTGGTTCTGCTTGTGACAAAGGTATTTTATTCAAATTTTTACTTATTGTAAAAAATTAAGTGATGGTAAAAACATACTTACAATATGCTTGTTTTGTGAAACAAATGGACACAATTTAGGTCTAAAATAATGTCTTTTTTTACTAAGAATACGATATTTTGCGACTCAAAATTTCTATCACTTAAAATTTTACAGTAACAAAATTTATAGAAACATCTTTAAAAATTGTTTTTAATTTATCTTCTGCAAGTGTAGTATCTCTGATATTATTATACACTTCGGACAACCAATGCCCTCTAACTGCTCTAAATAATTCCGCTGCATTTACTTCTTTTACTATTTTTTGATTAGACATATAAAGCGATATTTCTCGACTAAATTTTCCTGTTTTATTTTCAGTGCGTTCCCTAATAACTTCAATTAAAGTACATAATTGGGCTTTTTCCCAGCGTTTATCCATATATTGTTGTTGAATATTCCAGCATTTGTAGTGCCGCATTCCTGTTCTCCCATGCCCTTTTTTTTCACTAATATATTGATAATCAGGTTTTAATACTTTTGATACGCAGCGACTCATTTCATCAAATAACTCAGGTTGATTATTTTTTAAACCTACTAAATATACACCTTTTGCTTCCGATATGATTTCTAAGGTTTTGGGTACAAAGTCTAGTACATCCATGCTAACCGACTGTTTACAAAGCTTTACGTCCTACTTTCAAACTCAATTGACGGTTTTTTTCCGTTTCATTTTCACAATTGAAATTATCCAAAACAGCTTTCCCTACCGCAAACGAAGGCGTAATCACACTCATTTGGAAAACCCGAGAAGCATAAACAGGGCTTGTGTTGCCTATATTATGAAAATAATCGTGGACTACAAAACGATTCGATTTGTAGTCAGCGGGTGCTTTTTCTGCGTAATAACTCGAAAAATGAACATAAAAACCCGTAGAAAGACGGATTTTAGTCACTCGTTTCGTTAATTTTTTCAAACCAAGCGTTGCTGCAAATTTTTCAACTCCCGACAAAACGCAACACTTACACTGGTTTCCCTTAGAAAATAGGATGTAATTTCATTATAAAAATCTTGAAAAATACCCAATAAGGTCGTTTCGAAGCCTGCAAAATCTCCTTTACACAGATTTTGGATTAATTTTACATCGTTAAAAATTGTTTGTTCAAACATTTTTACTATGTTTGTTCCTGTGATTATGTTCCATGTTTTTTAGTGGCGAATGATAGGCAAAGCGATGAATGGCTGCAACAAAAATACTTTCGTAAAATTGTGCAAAATGTTCTTTTAGAATGTTTAATACATCTATATTGTCATCATATAAAAATTTTACAATGCCATATTCTTCAACACAACACGAGCTACTAACTGGTATAGAAACTATCTTTTTGGACTTTTTTCCTTTGATTAGACCATATTCTGTGATGCGACCTAAAAATGCTTCCGTTACTTTTTTTGAACGCTTACTTTCTTTGTCCCAATAACTTTTG
>JAYWHK010000277.1:0-6985 GCA_043777755.1 Saprospiraceae bacterium | reverse complement strand
TACTGTTTCTTGCATAATTTTTTCGTTTGATAACTCAAAATTACGCTTTTTTTATGATTTCGTTGCACTTACATTTTTCGTGCCGCTCAATAGTGATTTAAAGCTAAAAACACTACATATTGAACTTAAGTTCCCAAAAAATAAAAAAATTCTTATTACAAACATTTTGGTAATGTATAAAAATCTAAGTCTTGGGAAGGCTTGAAGTCTTCCTAAAATATTTATTACAACAACTCGAAGTTGTGCCAATAAAGCCAATCATTGATCATTTCGATGCTTTCAACATTTTGGTCAGCGTCTTCGATGCGAATCAAATAATCAAGGCTAATGTAAGTAACTTGCCTTGCCCCGTTTTCTATTACACCAATTTTAAAAATGTTTCCACTTTCGGAATCAGGGTCAATTTTGGTAATTTTGACTTTTTTCTGTGCCGTTTTATTGCCTGATGTAGGAATATTCGCAAGTCCTTTCATCGGAAAAGACAATCCGTCATACATATAGTAATACCAGCCAGTCATTTCTTCGGCTTCACCTTTGCAATCTACAATCACTTGATTTTTGATACGATTTTCTCTATCTTCGTCGTGTATTTTTCCCATTTTTTATTATTTTTTAATTTTTAGTGAAATTATCGCAAGCTGGAGCTTTCACTCCAAAGGAGTCCTTCGTGACCCACAGTGCTAAACAGTTGCAATTCATCTATAATTTTAAACGCCTTATTTAGACAGTAAAAATTCTATACCAAAATCATAACCAATAATACCCATACCAACAATAATACCTGCTGCTTTTGCCGAAATGTAAGAATGATGCCTGTATTCCTCTCGAGCGTGAACATTGGAAATGTGAACTTCAACAACAGGTGTTTTTACGGCAGCAATAGCATCTCCCAAAGCAATCGAAGTATGTGTATATGCGCCTGCATTCAGCACTACACCAAGGTAATTTTCATCAAAACCAACTTGGTGTATCTTGTCTATTATTGCGCCTTCGTGGTTACTTTGAAAATATTCTAACATTATTCTTTCACTAAATTTTGCTTGTAAAAGCTCAAAATAGGCTTCAAACGTTTGACTACCATAAATATGCGGCTCTCTTTTCCCTAAAAGATTGAGATTAGGTCCATTTAGTATTAATATTTTTTTCATCTTTAGTGTAACGTTAAGTAAGTCGTAAGTCCAAAAGTCGTTAGTGTCTTGATTCTCAATAGATTGCGAAATTTTGTAACCGTGTTTGTTTAGACATTACTACTTATACACAAAGGTATATTTTTTTTCCAAAAATGAAAAGAAAATATTTTATAAATGAATAAAACCTTGATTGGTTCTCAAGAGTTGAGCCGAAATAATGCTAATTATTTTTTAACGCCTACTTAAATTTTTATTTTTCAATAAAAAGGACGTTTTTTGCATTAGTTTTTTTAGCTACAAAAATTTAAAATTATGAAACACGCATACATTATAGATGGTATTCGCACACCGATTGGCAATTTCAAAGGTGCTTTGTCAGAAGTTAGGGCTGATGATTTGGCGGCTTTGGTTATTAAAAAACTAATGGAACGCAACTCGAATGTTCCTTTGGACAAAATAGAAGACGTTATTTTAGGTTGTGCGAATCAAGCGGGCGACGACAACCGCAACGTAGCTCGAATGGCGTTGTTGCTGGCTGGCTTGCCTATCAGTGTCGCTGGTGAAACGGTCAATCGCTTGTGTGCTTCGGGAATGTCTGCCGTAGCGCAAGCAGCCCGAGCAATCAAAGCCGACGAAGGCGAAATATTCATTGCTGGTGGTGTCGAAAATATGACAAGAGGACCTTGGGTTTTGGGAAAAGCAAGTTCGGCTTTTGGTCAAGACCAGCAAATGTATGATAGCAGTTTTGGCTGGCGTTTTATCAATCCAAAAATGCAAGCATTGTACGGCGTTGATGCGATGGGCGTAACGGCTGAAAACCTCGCTGAAATGTACCAAATCAGTCGTGATGACCAAGATTTGTTTGCCTATCGTTCACAAATGAAGGCGGCAGCGGCTCAAAATGCAGGTATTTTAGCCGAAGAAATCACACCTGTTGAGATTCCTACAAAAAAAGGAGAACCTCTTGTTTTTTCAAAAGACGAATTCATAAAACCCAATTCGAGTTTGGAAGGTTTGGCAAAATTGCGTGCCGCTTTCAAAAAAGAAAATGGAACAGTTACAGCAGGAAATGCTTCTGGCTTGAATGACGGTGCGGCAGCTTTATTGATTGCTTCAGAAAACGCTGTAAATCAGTATAATATGCAACCCAAAGCAAGAGTAATCAGCTCGGCAGTGGCTGGTGTCGCTCCTCGAATTATGGGAATTGGGCCTGTCGAAGCGAGTAAAAAAGCATTGGAACGGGCTGGTCTGACCTTGGCAGATATGGACGTTTTGGAAATGAACGAAGCCTTCGCAACACAAGTATTGGCGTGTAGTCGCACCTTGGGTTTAGATGATAATGACAGCCGAATCAATCCAAATGGCGGAGCGATTGCGTTGGGGCATCCACTGGGAATGTCTGGTGCAAGAATTATCATGGCGGCTACGAATCAGCTACAACGCTCTGGTGGTCGTTATGCTTTGGCAACGATGTGTATTGGTGTTGGGCAAGGTTATGCGGTTGTGTTAGAGCGTGTATGATTTGACTAAAATCCGCATTAAAAAGTCTTCTTCTCGGTCGTCGCCTATGTAAAAAGTATGGCTGCCAAAAACCTCAAAACCAAGGTACATTTGTAGCTTTATATTATTTTTACACAAAAACAGTTAGAAAAAATTTATGAAAAAATATTTCTTCTTTTTAGTATTTGTTTTGCAATCTTATTCAAATATATTGGCACAACAAGGCGCATATCAAGAACAACACAGACCACAATTTCATTTTTCTCCTGCAAAAAATTGGATGAATGACCCGAATGGATTGATTTTTTACAAAGGAGAATACCATCTTTTTTACCAATATTATCCTGACAGCACCGTTTGGGGGCCGATGCACTGGGGTCACGCTGTCACAAGCGATTTGATTCATTGGGAACACTTGCCGATTGCCCTTTTTCCTGACGAAAATGGCTGCATCTTTTCAGGAAGTGCTGTTATTGATGAAAAAAATACAAGCGGTTTTGCGCCAAAAAATAGCGAAAATGCACCTATGGTTGCGATTTTTACTTATCACAACTTGGATTGGGAACGAGCAGGTCGTTTGGATAGAGAATCGCAAGGCATTGCATACAGTTTGGACAAAGGTAGAACTTGGACAAAATATGCTCAAAATCCTGTCCTCAAAAACAAAGGTGATGTTGATTTTAGAGATCCGAAAGTGTTTTGGCACGAAGCAACGCAGCATTGGATTATGCCTCTGGCGGTTGGCGAACAATTAGAAATTTTTAATTCGCCTAATTTGAAAGATTGGACAAAAGTGAGCGAATTTGGTAAAAATGAAGGAGCGCATGGTGGCGTTTGGGAATGTCCTGATTTGTTTGAAATGCCTAATGCCGAAGGTAAAAAGTGGGTTTTACTTCAAAATATGGGTCGAGGTGCAGCCAATGGCGGCTCAGGAACGCAATATTTTGTTGGTGATTTTGATGGTAAAACATTCAAAAACGACAATGCCCCAGACAAGATATTGTGGTTGGATTATGGGGCAGATAATTATGCAGGCGTTACTTGGTTGGGGAATCTTGATGGTCGAAAAATATTCATCGGTTGGATGTCGAATTGGGACGATTACGCTACGAAAGTGCCAACTTCAACTTGGCGAAGTGCCATGACCGTTCCTCGAACGTTGGAGTTGAAACAAACTTCGGAAGGCTTGCGTTTGTTTCAAATGCCTGTTGAAGAAGCTAAAAAATTACGTATAAAAACGACTTCTTTAAAAAATAAAATCTTTTCTAATCAATTGATTATTAACGAATTATATGTTCAAAAAGAAGTAGAATTGACTTTTGATTTGTCAAAAACAAATGCCACAGACATTGGCTTTACGCTTTCTAATACAAGAGGTGAATTGGTAGAAATCACATACAATAAAACAAGCGAAACTTTTTATATTGACAGAACCAAGTCAGGTAAAGTCAACTTCTCAGAAAAATTTGCACAACGATATAGCGCACCCTATAAGGCAAGTAAAATATTGAAAATCAATGCTTTAATTGATGCTTCAAGTATTGAAGTGTTTGTAGATGAAGGAAAGTTAACCATGACTGAAACTTTTTTCCCAAATGAAGATTTTAAGAACCTTCTCTTTTTTGCTAAAAATGGAAAAACAAAGGTGAAAAAAGCAACAATTTATCAATTGAAAAGGATTTGGAAAGAGTAAGGAGAATAGGACATTCAAAACGGATATTGGTTATTAGATATGTAAGATATTTGCAATCGCCCCTAACAACAACGACCCCAATAGGTTTTAACACTTATTGGGGTCGTTTTTGTGTCCTTATTTTAATGGAAGATGGTCTAAGCAACGGCATAACCTGTATGTTGTCTTACCCTTTCGGGAACATAACTAAGGACAATATCCGACGGTCTAATTCCTTTTTTCACTAATTCTTCGGCAACCAATACATCTGTATTATTAACCAAAATCCAAACTTTCTCATTTTGTTTTATTTGAAAATGAAATAAAACAGAATAGATAAAACGTTTTTCGTACCAACCTGACTCAACAAGTTGATAATGATTGTTTTCAAAATCTTTAACTATCTGAAAATCAATTCCTTCTATATATTTATCGCTTTCAGTATTTAAAAAATCTAAAAGTATTTGCTGGTAAATTATCTTTTTATCCATAATGTAACTTCTTCGTTTTCGATGTTAAATACCAGAATATTGATATTAAAAGTTTCACAAATTAAAAATATATCAGGGTCTAAAAAGAGTGAATTATAGGCTTCTTCTGATACTGCTAAAAACAACTTGCGAAAAGATTCTCGCTCTCCGATAAAAAAACGATAAATCCCATATTGCCCAAATGCCGTATGGAAATCATACGTCATTGATGAACCTATAAAACTTTTTATTTCTACCGCTATGAACTCTTGTTCTTTGACTGCTGCAATAAACTTTTCAGCTCCCAAATCAACCTCATAAGGCTTATTATTCGTTCTTGGAATTATGTAAGGATCAGCGGTAATATTCCAGCCATCTTTGATTAATGCCTTTTTTACAAGCTGATGATAAATATCTTTTGCCATTTTAAAATTTCTACAAAGATATATTTTTTCTCTTATAATCACAAATTTTCAGCTAAAAAATCTCCAAAAACACAAAGACCCAACAGGTATTAAAACCTGTTGGGTCTTTGTGTTTGGACATCGTCGCAATCCTTATTTTAATGGAAGATAGTCTATGACTATTGTTAGAATCTGTTGAAAATAAACAGAATTTAGTAGTCGCAATCCTTATTTTAATGGAAGATAGTCTATGACTGTGCGATTTTATAAAATATTGAAAATCAATGCTTTAATTTTTACACTTTGCTAAAAAATATGCTTTTTTAACACTTTTTAACAAAGAGGGCTAAGCGTTTTTTCAGAGTGCAAAATTGCTACTTTTTTTTCAAGAAAAGCAATAGTGCAAAGTTAGTATTATCTTAAATTATTGCGGGTTTAAGTTGAATGTTTTGTATTAAAACGCCTATGCCTACAATAATCTAAAATGATGAATAGTGCCAACAAAAACAAAGAGCATTGTATTATTGAACAAAGATAATTCCCTTTATGAACATAAGCAAATTTTTTATAAATTATTTTTTACCAACTATAAAAATCAGATAATCAGTAGATTCTGAGCTGATAAAGCTGTTGTTATGCTTAGGTTTTCGAGTCAAAAAGCAAGGCATTTTTAGGAAAGCACCTAAAATTTGCACAATTCCTTTTTTTAGCTTAATTTTGTGAAAAAAAATGTTGCTTGAAGAATAATTATGCCAAAAATCACCATCATTACCATCTGCTATAATGCAGAAAAATTTATAGAAAAAACATTGCAATGTGTTCTTAATCAAACATTTACAGATTACGAATATTTGATTCAAGATGGAAAGTCAAAAGACAATACGTTGGCAATTGTTGAAAAATATAAAACTGATAAATTCCGAATTGTCAGCGAATCAGACAAGGGGATTTATGATGCGCTCAACAAAGCTGTTGCGAATGCTTCGGGTGATTACGTTTGTTTTCTTCACGCAGGTGATGTTTTTTTTGATGAAAATACGTTAAAAAATATTTTTGAAAAGGCTGATAATCAAGATTTTATCTATGGCGATACGATTATGATGAATGAAACGACAGGAGAAACTCGACCTTGGTACAAACAAAAACCTTCGGAAGCTGATTTTTCGTATCGAAGTTTCCGCAACGGAATGGTCGTTTGTCATCAATCTATGATTGTAAAACGTTCATTGTCAGCAGAATATATCGTAGGAAAATGGAAAATTGCCAATGATTTGGATTGGTCAATTCGTACACTGCAAAACTGCAAAACGTTTTTAGATGTCAAAATTCCAATTGCTTATTTTCTCGAAGGTGGCGTTAGTGATCAGCGTAGAAAAAACGCTTTGAAAGAACGTTTTGAGATTATGACGAAGCATTTTGGCTTGTTCCCTACCCTACTTCAGCACGTAAAGATTGTTTTTCAAGCGATTTTTAGAGGTTCGATTTCGTAGTACCAAAAAAAAGAGTATTTTTGTATCTGAAAATTTTTTTAAAATGACAATTTCACCATTAAAAATACAGCATCGCCCAATTTTTGACGATAATTTTTTCTTCGAGTTCTGTCAAGCTGCCGAAGGACTACAAGTTGAGCGTGACAAAAATGGCAATATTTATATTATAGAACCTACTGGATTTGAAACTGGCTCTTTTAATCAAGAAGTCGGAACAGATGCAGGTTAAACGCATAAAAACAGACAAAATGATGACAAATTAAAATTTGTAAAAAACGACTATCTTTGTCGATGAAAATACCCGAATTATTTATCAAAA
>JAYWHK010000276.1:0-19438 GCA_043777755.1 Saprospiraceae bacterium | reverse complement strand
ATTTTACTTGTTTACTTTGCATAGGATAATAAGGTTTGGCAAAGGTAAGTATTTATTTCTTATTCGTTAGCTATTTAATGGTCGTGGCAGTAGTCTTTGAAGTTTATCTAAATCAATACTTTGACCAATTGGAAGATATAAATCTGCAATTGTCAAATCGCTTCTCCTTCGCTGGCTCAAATCTTGTCTTGCAATCCTTATTGCTTCTGTAATAATTTCTTTGGGATTGGCTATTGTTTCTGGATTTCTATGAATACCTAACTCAATATCTAATTTAGTTGTTCCAATTTCTAGTTTAAGCAACTCTTTATCAGCCAATAACCAAGACTCTGTTTCTTGAATTGGAATAATAGCAACTAATATTTTACAGTATTCATCATTATTTTTGGACGCTAATGCTAATTTTGCTAAGTCGATTTTATTTTTATAAGCAATACTTGAGGATTCAGAATCCGCATCAGTATGAACACAAATAATGTGAATACCAAATTGTTCCATACCATGCTTAGAAGCACTCAAAATTTGTTCTATAAAACTTAAGTTAGTTTTGTCTATTTTTATGGGTAAAACATCTATATCGAATTGCCCCGAGCATTCAAAAGCAATCGCTTCTAATGTTTTTTGTACAATAGGATGAAGAAAAGTAACATCGGTAGTACCCTCGGCAAAAAGTCCCGCGAATATTTGCGCCATAATTTTAAAATTGGTTAGAAGCTGTTTCTAAATAGCTTTTCACATTAGATAATGTTACCTTTTTTTCTTGCTCAGAAAAACTAAGTGTTAATTGAGACTGATGCTCTTTTATAACAGGGAGTATTGTTGTAATACTCATAGTTATTCGTTTATTTTTAATATCTGTTACCCTACTTTTCATGTTTGCATACCAAATACTAACATTATTATCATTTTTCCAATTAAATATATAGTTAACTAATACAGGAGAATGTGTATTTACAATAACTTGACGAGAAGGAATTTCTATATCTGAAAAATTAGTACTCAAATCCTTTAATAATTTAGACATATCATTGATTCGAAATGGATGAATCCCATTTTCAGGTTCTTCAAAACAAAGTAACCCCGTATGCTTATGGTCGTATTCCAAAATACATAATGTCAATACACGAAGAGTCCCTTCTGATAATACACGAGAAGAATATTCTTTTTTGTCTTTATCTTTCAATTTAATAAGATATTGCTTATTCTGAGCATCATCAATAACATCAACCTCTATAAAATTAGGCAAAAATGTTTGTAATTTTCTTGATATTTCTTTCAATATATATGGATCTTCCTGTTTTATTCTATACAAAACAGCAGCTAAATTTTTCCCACTTTGACTTAAATCATCTTCTCCTGTATTTTTGCTTGTCGGTTGACGCAAATCTTCAGGATTTAATTCCAAAAATTTCCAACTCAACATCTCTTTTTTCGCAGCTAAAACATGGGGAAAATCAATAGTATCAAAGCTACTTAAAACTGTTCGAGTGGCATTATTTAAAGGAAATCTTCTTTTATTTCCTGTAGTACCATCTTGGGGAACTTGGACAGTTGGTATATTATTTTCAGTAACTGTTTCCATATAAGGAATACCTCTTTTCCCTGTACCAACCTTAGGTCGCCAATGATCAAGTGTATTTTTTGGTATTATTCCTACCCATTTATCCTCTTGATGCTTCAAGTTTCCTAAGTACTCATGATTAACGGTCAAATCTTCTATACCTGATGTATTCGTAAATCGTTTAATTTTTAATTCATAACGGAGTCGAGTATATTTTAAATCCGCTTCATTACCCCAAGCATCTTTCACTTTTTTATCAACTAACATTTCAATAGCAAACTCTATTTCAGAAGAATAATTATTCTCTCCATATTGTGTGAATAATTCAATAAACTCCCCTCTCTGTTCTTTAAATGCTTTTTTTAGATTATCAGATTCAGCCAAACGTCCTAATAATTTTATGGCATCAAACAAATTGCTTTTACCAGCTGCATTTGAGCCTGCAATTACAGTAAAAGGAACAAACTCCATTTCAAAATTATGAAATGATTTAAAACCATTAATTCTTATCTTTGTAATCATTTTTTATATTTGTTTTAGAGTAGAATTGTTGAGTTGCATTACAGCAACATTCCTGCAATTGTAGCCGACAAATACGAAGCCAACGTTCCGCCTATCAGAGCACGGAAGGCTAATTTGGCAATATCAGCACGTCGAGAAGGTTCTAATGCGCTAATTCCTCCAATTTGAATTCCTACTGAACCAAAATTTGCAAATCCACAAAGCGCAAAACTTACAATTGCTACTGTTTTTGGAGATAAAGAACCGTCAGCAATCATTGGTGCCATTTTCAAATAAGCGACAAATTCATTGGCAACTAATTTTGTTCCCATAAGTGCGCCAGCACTCATCATTTCTTTTGCAGGAACGCCCATCGCCCAAGCAAAACCAGAGAATACAAAACCTAATATTGTATCTAAACTCAATGTACAAGGATTCCAACCTAAAACTTGTTCGGTTAGACCCATTGCATTGATTGTACCGCCTGTTTTTGCCAATAGAAAATTCAACAAAGCAATAATCGCTAAAAAACCAACCAACATCGCCATCACGTTCAAACCAATTTTTAAACCATCAGAGCAACCTGATGAAATGGCATCAACCATATTAGAATATTGTTTTTCAACTTTCAACTTGACATTTTCACTGCTTTTGTTAGAATCAACTTCGGGGTGCATTATTTTTGCAATCACCAAAGCACCTGGCGCAGCCATAATACTTGCCGCAATAAGGTATTGTGCAGGAACGCCCATACCAATGTACGCTGCCATGACACCACCTGAAATACAAGCAAAACTACCAGCCATCGAAGCCATCAACTCGCTGTTTGTCATACTTTTCAAGTATGGCTTAATCATGATTTGTGCTTCTACTTGTCCAACAAAAGCACTTGAAATATTAGAAAGAGCTTCTGTTCCGCTAACGCCCATGATTTTTTTCATGATGTCCGCCAAAATTTCTACGATTGCAGGCAAAACTCCAACGTGTTCTTGTTCTTTTCGGTAACAGCTTGCCAAAGAAGCGCCATCGTCTT
This sequence comes from Saprospiraceae bacterium, assembly GCA_043777755.1. Classification (GTDB taxonomy): domain Bacteria; phylum Bacteroidota; class Bacteroidia; order Chitinophagales; family Saprospiraceae; genus CANHEE01. The sequence goes on along the minus strand of JAYWHK010000276.1, from coordinate 16,343 downwards.
TGCCGATCATTTTCTTTAGCAATTTTTTTATCAATTTGTACGTACCAATGATGTAAATACCCAAATTCAATTGATAAAATATATTTACCAATGCCGCAACAAATATAATCGTAGGGATAATTTTGAAAAAGAAAATAAAACCACCAGGAATTCCAAATGCTTTCGACACCAATGCAGTGTCTGGAAGTGGTCCAAAGACAAAAGTCGCACCTTCATTAGAAAAATCCAACACTTTTGTAACCGCCCTACCAAGCCAAGCAAAGATAGATTGACCTTTTTCAGTTCCTAAAATAAAAAATGCCAAGCCGATTTGAAGTAAAAGCCCAATACCGATGGTTCTAAAATTAATTGCTTTACGGTTGTTAGAGAGTAAGTAAGCAACGCCCAAAATCAAGGCAATTCCTAAAAGACCAGTGAATCTTTCCATTGTGTAGTTTATTTTTTTGTTTTAAAGTCTATTTATTTCTTCGTCTGTTAAGCCTGTTGCCGTCTTTATGATTTCGTTAGATAGACCCATGCTTTTTAAATTACTTGCGACTTCATTTTTCGCAACTTTCAGCATAAATATCTAATTCAAAGTCTATGTACCCAATTTGGGGTTCAAACTTTTTTTCAGTTTCAATCGTACCGACTTCAATATCAATGTTCAAAACGTCTTTTACAAATGCTTTGAATACGACTTTATCAGTAAAGGCTTTTTTGAAAATAACCTCATTGTCTAACCTACCTAATTGCATTTTATGATTATGTTTTTAATTCCGTTTTTTGATAAGGTCACAAATATCTATTTTTTTTTATTATAAAAAAAATAATTGGGTAAAAAATCAACGATTCTTTTGTAAGAGTTTGTTTTTTTAGTAAAAATATGGAAAAATCATTTATTTCACTTCTATTTTTACCAAAAAAGGTTTATTGACAGCAACATCAATAAACCTTTTAAATATTTTATAAAACAATTATCGTTTTGCCATTTCATTTCGCAATGTAATCAAAAGCTCATTTTCTGTAAATTGACTTTTGATGTGGTGTGCAAAATTTCCTTTTTTATCCATGACGATTTTCGTAGCCGCAGCATTGTTCAAATCAAAGAAACGATAAATATTTTCGGAATATGTATTGACCTCATTTCCAAAAACATGGTAACGGTCGTCTTTGTATTTTTTAGCAATTTTGCGCCAATCTGCAATGTTTTTATCTGTATTTACTTTTAAAAATATTACATTGGGATTGTTCAATCTTTTTTCAGCTTTGTCCAAATCATTAAGTTCAGCTTTGTAATTTTTGTGCTTTGACGACCAAAAATGAACCAAAACCACTTTATTTTTAAATTCAGATGATTTAATTGAGTAATTTCTAATGCTCATTACTTGGAAAACAGGAACTTTGTAGCCATTTTTTTTCAAACTTTGCTTGTAGTAAGACGTTTTCAACGATTCATTCAGCATTGGAAAAGAACTGTCGTCGGCATATTTTTGAATTTCTTTGATACTATTTTCATCTAAACCTTCATTGTTCAATTTTTGTGCGATGGCACTCGCTTCCCAATATTTCAAGATGCGACTTGAATAGATTTGACGGGCAATATCATGGTCAGATACATTCAAATGCGTATTGATACTAATTTGTTTCTCTAAATATTTATGTATAAATTTCTGATATTCAACACTTTGCAAAGCTCTTTCATTTTGAACCTTTATATCACGGATAAAGTCATAGTAACCCAGCAAATCCATTGTCGGATGCGCTGTCGGATAATCCAACAGATGATTGTAATACCAATATTCGTTGTCAAAATCCACTGTTTTGTAATAATTGACAGGTAATTTTTTGATTACATTGTTGTCAATTAAAAAATCTTTTTTCTCTTTTAGTTTTTTTGCTAAAAAAATCTTGAACTCAGCACTTGATAAGCGGATGTTCTTTTGCGTTTCCGCTTCGATTTGCATATTAAAGGCTTGTATTTTTTTGATAAAATCAAACGCATTAGCACCTTCTCCAAGCAATTTTATTTTACCACTTTCTTCCACGACCTTAAAATGTTGCCCTGGCTCAATCCATATTGCAATCGAATCGTTTTTTGTTTTGATAAAACCAGCCACGGGCTCAATCAAATTAATATTGTACTGAAAAGTGTCCGCAGACCACATTTTTTTACCAGGATAAACGATGTGTACTGGATTTTTTTCTATTTTATTGACCAAATCAGGATATAGGGCAATCTCCACTTGGTATTTTCGCAGTAATTTTTTTGCACCTTTAAAACTCGCTGCTTTGAACTCAAACTTCACATCAGGGAACTGAGGTTCTTTTAAAATCTCTTTTTTATTTGTTTTTTTCTTTTTTGCAACGAGTTTTGGCTTGACGATGTTCGCCAAACCTTTTTCCAAAGAAGCAATCGTATTTTCTTGTTGTGATGTTCCGCCAACTGTAACAGAAGTATTTTGATAAAGACTTACAGCATCGTCTTTTGCCAATGTAAATGGCGCAATATCCTTATTCAAACTCGTAGAACGCTGATCAATGATTACTTCATTGCGTTGTGATTTTGTTGAATCAATCTGATAAATCTTATCTTCTGTATTAAAAAGATGTGTTATTTCCGCCTTCAAATCATCATTTTGGCAAGTATTAAGGTAATGCTTATATGATTTTGCAACATTATTTTTTCCATTAAACAATATTCTTTCTTTCATTTCTAAGCCAGCAACATAATACAATGCTTTTCCTGAGAAGAAATAATCTAAGCCCCAAAATGGTGTTTGAGCAATAGGAGCAATTTGACTTTGCCATTCTGAAACTGTTTTTTGCTTATAATCCTTCTTGATTCCAGCTTCTGCAACCCAACCAATAAACCCAAACGGAGTACGAATTTTGGACAAAGGCGACGAATAATATTGTCCTTTATTGAAAAAACTAACGTTAAAACTGGTCGTTTCATTCAACAAATCAACATGGTCTTCTTTTTTCAAAAACATCAAACAACGGGTTTCGTGTGGATCAGCATAAACGCACAAGCTATCAAAAACAATAGCACAATCCAAATAATTTTTCTTGTAATCAACTTCTAAGTTATTGATAAACAATGTTTTATTATTAATTGCCGCAGTATTATTTTCCATTTTCAATTGGTATGCCTTCATCCAGCCTACTCTACCGTCTTGTGTTTTTACTTTCAAACGATAAGCAATTGGAACACCACGATTGGTATTATTGTAAGAATATTTGTCCAAAACCAATAATTTTTGGTCTGTATCAACGCTACTTGTTTGGTCAATACATTCAATATTAAGGTACATTGGCGTTTTATCTTCTTGCACTCTAATAATTTGCTGACGAGCTGCCAACCCATGCGGAAAATCGGGAAATTCCATTCTAAAACTATAGTATAATTTTAAGAATTTGCTGTAATAAGAATGAACAAACGCATCATCGTCATTTATTGGAATTTCATTTAAAAAATCAAAATAAGCATCTGGCAAATAGACATTTTCAGAAGCCACGGCGGAGCTATGCGCTTCTCGGAAACGCATTAGATTGTAAGCATACCAATAATTAATTTCGGCTTGCATGAAATGCTTAAAATCGGGAGAGTTTTCTTCCTTGACTTTTGCGCTAAGGTTGTTGTAAAAATCCCAACGTTTGTCCAGTTCACTATCCATAAATTTACGAAATTCTAAACCAGAAGTCGAATTGATTTTTTGAACTAAAAATTTGTTTGAAATTGCTTTGAACGCATTGCGGTATAGATACAATACAGTGTTGTGTGCTGCACCAACGCCTGAGAAAGCGATGTCGTAAGGATAAACCTCCGCATCAAAGTTCAAATGAATAGAATCTCCTGGCTCACAATACAACTCAAAGTAACGAAAATCGTAATTTACTTTGACAGATATTGGTTTATCGTTAGAAAATTTGAAAGTAGCTTTATTGTTACTCAATTTAACAACGCTATCCGCCTCTACGGGCTTGTAAATACCAGTAGTATAGGAGAAATTAACAGTAGATTCGATGGCTTTTTTTAACTCACAAGTAATAATGATAGGTTTTATTTCAGCTTTAAGGGTAAGGGCATAGAAAAATAGCCCAAATAGGCTTGTGAATCTGTGAATGTGCATAAGAATTTTGTATAATTAATGATTAAAGTTACCACAGAGGCAAAAAACCTCTTGAGTGTTAAACCGTTACGATTAAATTAATAATTTTATGTCACAAAGAATTGCAATATTGTTGTTAGGGTGCAAAGCTACATATTCATGTTAATATTATACAATATTATAATATAAAAAAATCTTAATATGTTGTTAAAATTTCTATTAGATACTGAAACGCATAAGGTTTTACCATTTTTCTTGCCCTAAAACCAAAATAAAAAGGCTAAATAAAGTAGTACACAAAGAAAAAAGCCGCTACGTTCAATCGTAGCGGCTTCTGGAAATTACTTTTTGAGTTCTTTTCGCAACTGTTTTACATATTCAACAGTTACGCCAACCAAATCAGCGATTTTGGTGTCGTTAAATTCAGTAGAAAGAATTAGGCTTGTTGCAAATTCTTTTTCTTTGGCAGAAACTCCTTTTTCAATGCCTTTTTCAATGCCGAGATTGATACCTCTTTGAATGATTCTATCGTAACCTGTCATTTCTAAATTATTTGGAATTTTATCTAATATTATGTCTATATTTTCGTCGCTAAGTTCGTTGTTTTTTATCAAATAGACAAATTGTGTCGCAAAAAAGTTCATTTGATACTCATTATTTTCGTCATAAGCTCCCGAAAATAAAGTTTCTACGTTTTGCAAAACCCATTCTGCATCAGAACCGTAACGCAAAGACAACAATGCATTTGCAAGTAGGCGGACTTGCATCGCTACAATATCTTCCATATTCAGCTTTGTAACGTCCGTCAAATGATAATCAAATTGTGGTACAAATTGCTGTAACTCTTCTTCAATTTCTTGAAAATAATCCAAAAATGGTTTGACTTTCCACGCTCGTCCATCTTTGTTGTGGTACACTATAATTGGTACAACAGGTGTCAAAACCTCGTTATTGCTTTCATTGTTTTGCCAAATCTCCAACATATAACGCAGTAATTGCAAATGAGGATATTGTGGCTGAAAACTTTTATGCTCCAACAAAAAAGCAATTTTGGTTTTCGTTTTGTTTTTACCAAAATCACAATTCCAAACCACATCAGCTTCAAAAGATTTGATACTTGATGTAGCATATTTGGTGTTGTCTTGTTCCAAACTTTCAAAATCTATTCCTTCTACTAAGTTTTTTGGTAAAAACGCCCGAAGGTAATCTTCCATGATTTCTCGCATGGAAAATGCCGTTTTGAAAAAATTATCGTGCGATTGCAAGCCTGTTTTTTGCTTCGTTGTCTTCTTCCCCATTCTGTTTGTTTCAGCAAAGATAGAAAATTATTTTGAATTTTACAAGTTTTTGATGGAAAAGAAAAAAGCCGCTACGTTCAATCGTAGCGGCTTTTGAAAATTACTTTTTGAGTTCTTTCGCAACCGTTTATTCAACAGTTACATCAACTTAGTCTATGCTTTTTTTAAAACCTTGTACTGTTTCTTTCAATAACAATATCTTTCAGTTCTTTTAATGCTGAGTATTGCTCAGGTAAAACTTTTTTGAACGCCTCACGAACTGCAAAATAAGTTCCCTTTTCCATCATGTTTGGTACTAATTCTTTGATGGTTTCTTTTACAAAACTTACATCAGCAGCAATCAAACTTTTCAAAGAAGGAATATCGTGCCAATCCGCTTCCACTGCAAGGTTTGACTGACCAGTATGGGTCGTATCCAATTCCATAACGCTATCCGAATTTGGCATAAGTGCAGCAAAAGTCAATGTCTTTACGCCAGTTTGAGGCAAAGTATCGTTTCCGTTTTCATCTTTGACCATGAAAACTTCTAAACCTTGTTCTCTAACTCGGTAAATTAATACATTTGATAAGTCTTTATTTTCCATTGTTAAAATTATATATGAATAATCGCTGCAAAGGTAACAGTATTTATAGAAATAGGTTGCAAGAATTTTATATTTCTTAGCAAAAATGTAATTTTTTAGTAAAAACCAATCTAATCTCTTGGATTTTCATCGTCTTCGCTTTGGTTTTTACTGCCTTCAAGTTCAAATTCTTTACTTTCCGAACCAACTTCGACTCTGTATTTTCCAGCTTTAAAATAAACATTTCCAGTATCTGCTTTTTTCAAAACAATAGGATTTTTCTTTAAACCTGCCGCTTCTTTGCCCGTAATTGGTCGAGTATTAAGGCTTTTTTCATAGTCCATTGTCGCTGATTCATCTATAAACAACACCAAATCTATATAATTTATACCTTTTTCTAAATCAACTTCTATTTTTTTAATGGCAACATCTTTATCCGTTTTTACAATCAAAGTTGTTTTTTTCTTTGTATTTGAAAAAATCGGAACAATCACTTTTGGTTCTTTGTATTTGTCATAACGCTGATAACCGTTGAGCGTTCCCCAATTGTTGTTTGCTTTTTGTTTTGCAATGTCAAAAACAATCGTTTCTTTTGCCAAATTTTCTTTGGTCAATAACTGCAATTCTTTGATAGAACCAACGTAAATAGCACGTCCGTGTGTTCCTACGACCAATTCTGCATCTCTCGGATGAACCACCAAATCATGTACTGGCACAGCTGGAAAATCTTTTCCAATACTCATAAATGTTTCACCTCTATCCAAACTGACATACATTCCGTGGTCAGTACCGACGTACAACAAATCTGGATTCGTCGGGTCTTCTTTTACGACATTAATTGGTTCAGCAGGCAGAGTATTTCCAATTTTTTTCCAAGTATCACCGTTGTTTTCAGAAACATACAAATAAGCATTAAAATCATCATTTCGATAACCATTAAAAGCTGTATAAACCCTTGATTTTGAATATTTTGATGCTTGAACTCTACTGCACCAAAGTTCTTTTGGTAAAGTCGCATTTACATTTTTCCAAGTATCACCACCATCTTTTGAAACATGAATATTTCCATCGTCCGTACCAGCGTAAAGCAATCCAAATTTCATTGGACTTTCGCTAAAAGTGGTGATTGTACCAAAAGGAACATCGCCTTTCTTGCCGCCATTGGTAAGGTCAGCAGAAATGGTTTCCCAATTTTTTCCTTTGTCAAAAGAACGATGAACTTTATTGCTACAAAAATACACAATATCCTGATTATGAATACTTAATGCAATGGGAGATTGCCAATTCCAACGCAAAGGTCGCTCGCCCAATTCGTGTTTTGGTGTGATTGCGTCGAACTCTCCACCACCGATTTTGACCCTGTAATAATTGCCAAACTGATAACCCGTATAGACCGTTTTGTTGTCACGGGTATCAATTGCGGTTTGCATACCGTCACCACCAATGATTTCTTTCCAAGGATTTTGACCTGTTTGTAACCAAGAATTATCTAATTTTGTTTTGCTGCTCGCATACCAAACGCCATTGTCTTGCAAACCGCCATAAACGTTGTAAGGTGTTGCCATATCCACACTAACAGAGTAAAATTGACCAACTGGCGGATTGTTGCATTTTACCCAATTTTCACCATAGTCATACGAAATATTAATACCACCGTCGTTGCCATTGATGATGTGACCAGGTTTATTAGGATTGCACCAAAGGGCATGATGATCAACGTGAACGTTCTCTTTATTGATTAATTTGAAGGTTTTTCCGCCATCGTCAGAGCGAACAATTGGCATACCTGGCACATAAATTCGATTTTCATCTTCTGGCGATACTCTAATCTGGGCAAAATAATAACCATACGTAAAGAAAATACCGTCCAAAGGCTTGTCATGTGTTTTTTTCCAAGAACGACCCTCATCGTCAGAGCGATAAACTTCTGCACCTTTGACTTCTGTTTCGTACAAGTTACTGTCTGCATTTTCAAGGTATTCTACCAAAGTTTGCACACTGTATTTTCCATTTTTAATAAAATCCTTGATGTCTTTTGCTTTTATTTTCGCTGGAAAATCATTTCCTTTTAAAAAATCACCTAACTTATCGTCGTCTAATGCTAAAAAGGCTTCTTTTGTCATTGTTTTCAATTGTTTTTTAGACAATTTGGTATTGTCTTCAGCTTTTTTGTCAGCCGCATCTTTGTCAGATTGGTTGTCAATAATAGCATACAATACTTTTTTAGCTCCTTTTGAAAACATAGATAAACCAATTCTTCCAGCACCTTCTCCATTTGGAAAACCTGTATCGGGCGCAGTGATTTTCCGCCAAGTCATACCGCCATCAGTGCTTTTGTGGATTCCTGTACCGTCGCCACTTTCTACAAAATTCCAAGCACGACGTTCTTTGTTCCATGTTGCAACATACAGATTATCAGCATTTTGTGCATCAATCACCAAATCAATTGCGCCAGAATTTTCATTGACAAAAAGCGTTTGTTTCCAAGTTTTTCCGCCATCTATTGTTTTGAAAAGTCCACGTTCTTTGTTTGGAGAATACAAATGCCCCAAAACTGCCGCCCAAGCCACATCAGGATTTGTTGGGTGCAGCACTACCCTACCGATATGATGGCTTTCGCCCAAACCGCAATGCTGCCAAGTTTTGCCGCTGTCAGTACTTTTGTACATTCCAACACCAGAATAAGACGAGCGACTGCTGTTGTTTTCGCCTGTTCCAATCCAAATAATATTTTTTTCCCAATTGACTGCAATATCGCCAATCGTCATAACGGCTTCATTGTCAAACAGTGGCGCAAACGAATGTCCATTGTTTTTGGTTTCCCAAAGACCAGCCGAAGCATACGCTACGTAAAAATGCGTTGGGTCATTAGGATTAACCTCTACATCTACCACACGGCAACTTTGCAGTACTGGCCCAATATTTCTAAACGGAATATTTGACGCTAAACTATTCACTTTCAAGCTATTGCGTTGCTCAAAACCTTTGATACGTTGCTCAAAAGGCATTGGCATTTGCGCCAATATCATTGTATTTTTTAATAAAAAAATAAAGAAAAAATAAGTAATTTTTTTCATTGTTGCGAATTTTAATTTTGAAGGACAAATATATGAAGAAAAAATTAATTATTTAGCCTTATTCTTTTAAAACACACGTAGAGAAAAAGTCAGCCTTTTGTCGTTTATTAATCTTTTCCTTTCTCTTGTAAAATCTCGTTAAGTCTTCCAATAAGTGTCTTGTAGTAAGTATTGCTTTTTTGCAATCGACTCAAAAGTACTCCGTCTGCGTCTGAGATACTATGATTTTCAACAGATTCATTCAATGTTGTATAAATATCACGCATCAATGGATGAACTTTTGCAAAATTCTCACTTGGTAAAAAAACAGCAATGTTCAACATTTCCCGAATATGATTCCGAGCAACCGTAGTATTTTGTCGCCATAAACCTCTCCGTTTTGTTTGCGTGGACAATATAAAAGTATTTCCAACATCAGACATTACAATCAACTTGTGCAAGGCTTCTTCTGCCGTAGGTTTTTGTAGATAATATTGCTGAACTGCCGCCACTTGTGGTTGTGCTGAACCAATCGAATTGGACACATAAACGGAAGAACTACTACTATTTTCTATGGTATATTGCGGTTCATCAACAACATTCGTTACGTTATTTCTTGGTGTTGAATTGCTTGGTTCTCTCGTTGGAGGACACTCTACGGGAGCAGCTATTATTTCACTTGATGGCGGAAGAACGTACTCTTTTGGTGGCGGTGGCGGTACATAAACCTCTATTTCTCTTATTGGAGTTGAAATCTCTGTTGGTTTTGGTGGCGGCGGACTTGATTTTGGGCTGTCGTCTTCTAAGGGTTGCGCCATTGCTGGTCGTTGTGAAAACAATGTACAAGTCATTGATAAACAACACATTAAAAAAATAAAATACTTTTTCATAAACAAATATTTAAGTGTGATAAAATACAGAACGGTTATTGGTTATTAGACACTCCGTACTCAATTATTTTGAATTTATGCAAAATGTTGAACACCAACCATAAGCAATATCTTAATATCCAATAACTAATATCCGCTTATATGTCGTATGAAAAAGTAAAAACGTTGGTTCAAAGCATTTTTTATTGATTAATTTTTTTTTATATTTATTTTTTTATTTAACAAGAAAATATTATCTGAGTAAAATATTATTATAGAATAGTTGTAAATAATTATCTTTGTCAAGTAAAATTTTGAAAATCATTACATCAATCTTCTAACATTACATTTCGTATTTCGAGAAAAGGCGTGCCTTTTCTCTACGTTTTTTTATAATTTTGCGCACAGACCCAACCTTTTTGAAAAACGGAAAGTCTATGTATTCAGAACGGAAAAGTAGTTTTGGATTTTGGACAAATGTTAAATAGCAATATCTATTAACCAAGATTCGTTCTGTACGATTTAAATCAATCTTTTTTTCACTTTTAAAAAATTTTCACCATGAGAAGAATTTTCATTTTTTTAATTTTACTTTCTGCCTCGGCGATTGTTTTTAACGCTTGCCAGTTAGACACTTGCGAGGAAAAGAAAACTTATGTCAAATGGACACCAATTTATAAAAAACTAGACGAAATTCGTTTAGATATCAAGGCAGAAGCTCCTACAGAACTGAAAAAACCTGGCAAATTGTATTTTTACAACAACTATGTTTTTATCAATGAAATCAATGAAGGTGTTCACGTCATTGACAATCGAGAGCCTGCGAATCCTAAAAATGTTGCTTTCATCAAAATTCCTGGCAACATTGACATCGCAGTCAAAGACAATACGCTTTATGCGGACAATTACATTGATTTGGTCAGCATTGACATCAAAAATCTAGAAAAACCAACTTTACTTGGTCGCAACGAAAATGTTTTTTCTAATTTTACACTTAATTCACAATTGGGTTACTTGATTGATTATGAAAAAAGCAACGAAACTGTTGAGGTCGATTGCAATAGCAACAATTATGGGAGTAAATACTATTCTGAATTAAATGGAGATTTTTTGGTAAATGCATCTTTTGATTTTGCGCCTTCTGCAAGCTCCGTCGGTGCAAGTCAAGCAACAAAACCTTCGGTTGGTGTAGGTGGTTCTTTTGCTCGATTCACGATTTCTGGCAATCACCTTTATTCTTTAGACCAATCCACTATGAAGGTTTTTGATGTAAAGAATGCACAAGCACCAATATCTCGTAAGGCTGTTCAAGTGGAATGGGGCATCGAAACGCTTTTTCCATACAAGGATAAATTGTTCGTCGGCTCGAACTCAGGAATGTTTATTTACGATATAAAATCACCTGAAAATCCAGTCCGTTTGTCAAAATTCGACCATGCTCGTGCTTGCGACCCTGTCTATGTAAAAGACGATGTAGCGTTTGTTACCTTGCGCAACGGAACAGCGTGTCAAGGTTTTCAAAATCAATTAGATGTGATTAATGTGAAAGATTTGAGCAAGCCAAGTTTGATAAAAAGCTATCCAATGCAAAATCCACATGGACTAAGCGTGGAAGGCAATACGATGTATCTTTGTGAAGGAAAATTTGGACTTAAAGCCTTCGATGTCAGCGATTTACAAAAAATAGATGACAATAGAATCGCTGCATTTACAGACTTTTTTGCTTATGATGTTATCGCTTTGCCTAAGAATTACAGTGCTTCGGGTAAAAAAATTGTCATGGTCATTGGCGACGATGGTTTTTATCAATACGATGCTGACGATTCTAAAAATTTGAAAAAACTAAGCGTTATTGCAGTAAAAAAATAGAAATACGATGAAAAAACTATTGTTTTTTATATTGCTTTTTACAAGCATCAATGTTTTTGCACAGCAAAGTAAAGACTCAACTTCATTCAAAGGCTTGCGTTACATTGACAAGGTGAAAATGAAGCAAGGAAGTTTTTACCAAGGAAAAATCGTCGAAATGGGCGATAAAGTTATTGTTATGGATATTTTGGGCGGTTTTCGATTGCATTTGAATCGCAACGACATTCAAAAAATTCAACAATATTGCTTGAATTGTCAAAATGGTAATGTCGATGAATTTTTTGAAAAATATAATTTCAGAGAGCAAGGAATTTACTCACATTTATCTGGCGGAATCATCAGCAGTGATGAAGATCCAAGTTATTCATTTTCCATTACTGTTGGAAAAATGAAGCAGAGGACTTTAGGATTTGGCGGAGGTATTGGAATTTTTGCTTATCAATACAATTACAATACGAGGCAAAATTTTATTCCAGTTTTTGGCGAAGTCCGTAGTTATCTGAAAGCGAAAAAAAGAGCTCCATTTGTAGCCATGAAAGCAGGCTATGGATTTACACCAAAAGCCAAACTTCGCAATACTTGGTCGCAAGCTCCGACAGCTCAATTAGGCGGATTGTTCCTAAACCCAAGTATTGGTTTTCGTATGGGCGCATCAGATGATATCAATTTTATCTTTGATTTTGGTTTTTTATTTCAAGGAAGTCAAAACAACTATAAATTGGATTCGTCAGGAATTGGCACGGATTGGATAAAATACAAGTACCAACGCTGGCAATTGAGCGTAGGTGTTTTGTTTTAGTAGTTATAAAAGCCGTAGTGAGCAATCACTGCGGCTTTTATAATTCTATTGCAAAAAATCATCTTTTTTAGTTGTCTTTTAAAACTGTAAAATGTTTTTTTAATGCTTTTCGCTTACCATACTCTCTATCAAAATATTTATCATTTCCTTGCCATGCGTTTCTGCGTTTTCTGCTGTCCAATCGTTATACTCAAAAATCGCTAATTGTTTTAGACTTTCTATGCCCCAATTACTTGTTCTTTTTACAAAATCGGCTTTTTTATCTTTAAAATCTTGGTTATTATAACTTGAATTAGAACGAACACTAATCAAGGCTAAATTGCCAAAATTATCAATATTCACATCATCTTTTTCCCAACCTTCTTTTTTGCTTTGTGGCTGTATATGTTCTACGGAACGATTTTGACGGAATTGGTAGTTTTTGATTTTCCAAATATCAACTGATTTTGGAAAATCTGCATTTTCCTTTATCCATTCTTTTCTCAAATAATAATCTAAACGGAAAAACCAATAACGAGGCGTTCCTGTTCCTTTATGGAGATTTTGATTAAACCAATTTTCGTAATCTTCGTTTCCAATCCTCTTTTTCGCTAATTCTGTATCTAAATTTTCTAAAAATGCGCAAAAATATGTATCAATTTCAAGAATTTCAATATCTTTTTTAAGTTTCCAACTTGCTGTATTTTCGTTCACATATTTCAATGCAGGCGTGAACCAATTATCCAAACTTATACTTGCATTCAGCATCGCTTGAATGACAGTTGTATTATCCAAATGAGATTTTCTTGCATATTTTTCATTAGCATTTTCAGTTTCTTTAATTGCTCTAATTTTCCAAATATTATTTCCGTCTTTATCTTCAATACTTTTGATAAAATAAGCATCGTAATTTACTCGACAAGTGAAAAGAAAGTCCATAAATTCAGTTGCTTTAAAATCTTTTAAAGTTTCCTCATTAAAAACTTCTAACAAATCTTTGTCACTCAACTTTGTATTACTATCATTTGACCAAATTTTATAGCAATGCAAAACAAAGGTCGGAAAGTTGAGGATTGAGCCGATTTTGCTTGGTTTTTTCTCTGCATCTTCTTGATTTTTCTTTTCAATAACAACATTTTTCTGATGTTTGTCTTCAAAATTAAGTTCTAAAATAGATTGCAATGAAGTCGTTTCGCTTTTGTCATCACTTACCAATTGCTTTAAATCTTTATTTTCAAATAAAATACTTCTAACTTCTTGTAAAGTATCAAATCCATACTCCACATATTGGTTCATTTGCGAGCAAGCGTCCCACAGGCGAGCGTAAAAAGGTTGATCATTTTCATCAATTTTACCCAATAATTTTGCTTTCAAAATCTCGTGTTTTTCCAACTGAACGCCACGATTATTCATATCTTCAAAATATTTATTCAAATCAATGCCTTCGGGAATAATGATGCCGACCATTGTAGTTTTTTCAAAAATATACTGTTGAAAATCTGTGTTTTTGCTATGTTCAAATTCTCCGATTATACGCAAAGCATTTGTCATCATTGCATTTAGGTTTTCAGATGCTTTGGTTTCTTCATTCGCAATTTTTGCTTTTAGAAAAGCATTATCGTCTGCTCTCGCCACAAAAGCAAGACGCAAATTGCCGTCTTTTTGTAAGAAAGCAAGCCAATTTTCACATTTAAAAACAAGCCCAATCAAAAACAAAGTCGTCAATCGTTGCTGTCCGTCAATGACATCGTAACGCTCATTTTCGTTTTTGTATAAGACAAGATTTCCAAGATAGTAAGATGAATTGCTATCTTTTTCAAATTGCCTATGCAAGTCCTCTAATAATTGCTTGATTTCGGCTTCTTCCCAAGCGTAAAGGCGTTGATAAATAGGAATATTAAAAAAATAATCATCGCCAATACTCGAAGGCGTAAATTCAAAAGTTGGAATTTTTATACCGCTCATGCTTTATTTAGTTTTGAGAGTTGAGTTTCAATTGCTTTTAGAATATTGGGTTGATTATCAAAGAAATTACGGTAAAAATCATTTCTAATACCATTATAGGTATTTTTCATCTTTCCTTTTTCATCTTTTTCTAAAATCTTTTCTAAAATCTTTTTTCCTTCCATTTTTTCTTCTATTCTTTTATAAATAAAACCAAAATAAGAAGCCTCTTGAATAATTTTAAATGGGTTATAAGTTTCTCTAATGTATTTATAAATACCATCTTCTCTAACACTTGCCTTCTCCATTCGCAAATAATAAATGCTATAAAACAAATAAATAGCCATTTTATCAAACTCAATATTACCAAATTTATCGTAATAAAATACTAAACTTGCTATCCAAACATCGTATAAATAGTTTGAATTCTTATTTTGAATTTCCTTTCTAAATCCTTTAAAAAACGTACTCAAATTAGCATTTTCATCATCAAATAACTCCTTATACAAAGCATAATATTTTTCGGTGTACCAAAAGAAAAGTTCGCCGCCTTCTATGGTCTGCGTGATTTGAAAAGGAAAATATTGTACGCTGTTTGCTTGTAAAAGCATTCTTTTTGTACCAATTGTAGCATCAAAATTGTGATGAAAATTGAAACTTGCTTCCTGTCCTTTTTCGGGTAAGTACGACCAATGCTCAAAAATCGGTGGCTGCTGATAGCGATTGATGTGATACTGACGACTATCCGATTTTTCAAAACGCTGTGATTTAAATTCGTCCATCAACACCAAGCGATTGTGTTCGCCTTTGCTCCACTTGCGACCACGCCCAAGCAGCGTATCTAACAAATGAGCCAAACCAATCGTATTATCTTTGTTTTTGTCTATTTTTTCCCAATTTTTAGCACAAGCCGTAGCCAAGGCATTATCGGCAATATAGCGCAAATGATGTGCTTTCAAAACGTCATAATCCGCTAACGATTTTCCCCTGTTGTTTTGACTATCAAAAAACACAAAAGCATCGTCAAGCGTAGGCGCAGTAATTTCTATAAAATGGACTTTTTCAAGGATAAAATCTGCCCAATTTCCCTTATTAACTTCCTTTTTTTCTCTAAAAGCATTGATAATTTCCTGATTGACTTTGATATTGTCAATTGATTTTTGATGCGTGAAGGATTCAGATAAAAAAGACAATTCACTAATTTCTTTTTTACCCAAACAATATAAAATAATCGCCAAAGTTGTAAGCCTTTGCTGACCGTCCACGATTTCAAAAATTTCTTTTTTTACTTCCTTCTCTGCTTCTTTTTCTGTTATCTCATTTTTAAATAAAATCGTAGAACCTAACAAAACAGGAATATTATTGTCTTTATTTTTTTGAAAAAAAGCATACAAATCCTCTAACAAGGGCTTCACTTGCTTTTCTGTCCATGTATAAGGACGTTGATAGTTAGGAACTTTTAGGTTTTTGCAAAAAAGTTTCCTTAGGTTTGTACTACTTGCGATTGACATATTTTGATATTTGAATGCAAAAATAAATTTTATTTTTACAAATATGATTTATTTTCAAATAAATATTGAATAATAGCTGTATTGTCAATCGTATTTTTACCACATTCATCTATACAATCCACCTTTCGTCGCTTTAAACCACCTTTTCGTATTATACTTTAAACTAAAACCCTTTTTTAAGCGTCTTTAAGAGAAATTAAAAATTTTCTTTTTATCAAGAGCTTTTAAAATTCTACTTTACTAAATTTTTTTTATGAAAAAAACCACTCTACGTGACAAAACTTTTATTTTCTAATATGTTTTGACAAAACTGAGCATAATGTTGTTCTAATATTGTCACAAATTTCTCATTTAATTGGAT
>JAYWHK010000275.1:0-19455 GCA_043777755.1 Saprospiraceae bacterium | reverse complement strand
TAGGCTGTTTTATCCTGCTTTTAACGATGTTTTTCTTCTCAAAAGGAAAAGCTATATAATTTTATGCTTATTAATTAGATAAACAAGCCTGATATATCCTCCAAAAATCTGAAAAACTGGAACATCGAGTGTATAGAATGTTTTTTTTCTTCTTTTGAGTAAATTAAAAAACCACTACTACTAAAATAAAAAAGCATAGTCGATTGACGAACAATCTTCTATGCTTTTTCTTATTAAAATCAATGAAAAAAAACTGCTGTGAGAGAAGGACTCGAACCTCCAAAGAGTAGTTAGCAAAAGTACAGGTGCGCGCGCTGGTGGTCAACCCCAAAATATACTAATGTTTATCCAAAATTCTCCATCCCCGAGACAAGAGGACATGGCTGCCAAAATTTCATCACCTCACAATATTTGGTGAACAATTAATAATATACAATCAAACGCCTTGTTCTTAACCCTTGATTATCTTGCTGTGAGAGAAGGAGTCGAACCTTCAAGGGGCGATTAGTTCCAATTCCTAAGAACTGGGATTTATTTCGTGGTTCCCCATCCGCGAGACCAGCGGACATGGCTGCCTAATTTCATCACCTCACAATATTTTTATTTATTTAGGTCAATTGCACAAAAGTTATATCTTTGCATTTTCTTTGGAATAAGTTTTGCCTAAGTAAGTCAATTCTTATTTTTTAAAGCTACAACGTTTTGATGTAATTGATAATGCAAAGATACAGCCAATTTACCTTATTTTGCAAATTTTTTAATAAAAATTTAAAAAATTTATGATTTTGATAATATTTAATCAAAATTATTGCCATTTTCGCAAAAATCAATTCTCGTAAATCAAAAAAATTATCATTTTTTTAATTTATGTATATATTCCTCCTTTTTCTTAGTAATTTTAAAAAAAAGGTATAATATTGCAGTAAATTTCATTACAAAACAATTAAATTTTTGCAAAAAATGCAAAGTGGTATCCTTAGTATCCTCAATGAAAATAAGCATAGTTTTTTTCCTATATTAGGAACAAAACTAAAAAAAGACGATTATTGTGTTATGGATTTAAGTATCTATAATACAGAGTTTGAAGTATTAGATGTTGAAAGCTTTGGTGGGCTTTCCGCTCACGTCAATGAAACCTTAGTGGACAATTATAGTAAAGTTGGTGTTGGTGGCTATGATGAAAACCGCCCAATTTACCGTAGAAGCAGTTTATACAATCAAGATTCAGATGAAGATAGGTGTATTCATTTGGCAATTGATTGTTGGACAGAAGCGGGAACAAAAGTTTTTGCGCCACTGAACGGAGTTGTTCACAGCTTTGCTTTTAATAATAATACTTTGGATTATGGTGGGACCATTATCTTAGAACATCGAATGGGTGGTGCATTATTTTATACACTTTATGGACATTTGAGCTTGAAATCGTTGGAAAATCTAAGGAAAGGACAAGAAATTAAGAAAGGAGATTGTTTTTGCAGGCTTGGTGAGCCTGTGGAAAATGGTGGCTGGCCACCGCATTTGCATTTTCAGTTGATTACAGATATGTTAGGCTACGAAGGAGATTTTCCTGGTGTTGCTACTAAAAATCAATCGGCTTATTATTTGAATATTTGCCCGAATCCAGCTGTTTTCTTTCATGAATTGGGCTTACAATTTACGTAGTTTTTGTAGTGATTCAAGTACTTCTTGCACCAAGCTGATAAGAAAATTAATTAGTATTATTTTTTCATTGAAAAAATAATACTAATTAATTTAGCCTAAAAAATCCTATTTTGCTTTTTTCGCTGTAGTAGCCTTCGTGCTACTTGCCTTCTTTGTTTTAGTGCCTTCGATAGAGGCAGCATTTACATTTTCCATACCCAAACCAGCAATAGAGTTCCGCATGAATGTTCCCCAAGTCAAATTCATTTGTCCTTCATTGTGATTCAAGGCACGTTCAATGGCATAGCGAGCAGAGTTTTCTACAATCCAATCAAAATTTTCCTGTCCAACTGAAGTAATTTCAGCGTCTGGAGCTGGATTGCAGAAGTCAATTGCATAAGGAATACCATCTCTAATAGCAAATTCTACAGTATTAAAATCATAACCCAAAGCATCATTCAATGCCAAAACATATTTTTTTACCAACGCCAACATTTCGGCTGTCGGTGGAGGATTGTTTGATTGGTAGCGCAAATGGTGTGGATTGCGTGGCTCATATTGCATGATGTGTACACGTTCACTACCAAGGCAGTAGCAGCGGAAATAGTCATCAAATTCTATAGCTTCTTGAAATAACATCACCAATTGACCTGTTTCAGAGTACGCTTTAAAGAATTCTTCCTTGTTCGCTAACGGATAAACGCTTTTCCAGCCGCCGCCTGCGTGAGGCTTCATAAATGCTGGAAATCCAATATGCTCAAAAATTTCATCCCAAGACAAAGGGAATTTTAGGTTGCGAAATGAGTTAGAAGAGGTATCGTCAGGACGATCTTTTGACGGTAACAAAACGGTTCTTGGCACAGGAACGCCAACATGAACAGCCAAAGCATTGTTGAAAAATTTTTCATCGGCACTCCACCAAAAAGGATTGTTGATAACTGCGGTACCACAAATAGCAGCATTTTTCAAATAAGCACGATAAAAAGGTACATCTTGTGAAATTCTATCTACAATCACTGTATATTCTGTTGGATGACCTTGTTGTACTTTATCAACAGTCACTTGTTCAGCCTGAACAGCAATACCTTCACGTCTTGCGATTTCATTTACCCTTTCTATAAAAGCTGGAGGAAAAGTATTTTCCATTCCAAATAAAATTCCAATCTTCTTCATAATCAATTCGTTGGTTTAGGTTTTGTAAATGTAACAAAAATTGAGTTGTATAATTGAATAAGTAGTTATGCTAAAATAACCACATTTACTTTTATACGGCTACTTACGTACAAAGTTAAATTTTTAATTTTTATAAAAAACATTTTTTTAATATTTTTTGATAAAATTAAATAGTCGTAAGTAAATAAGTCACGCAAAGCGTGATGGCACAAAAGGCACTCATCGTAAGTCTGCAAGTCGTTGGTGTATTGATTATCAATAGATTGCGAAATTTTATAACCACGTTTATTTCTATACGCCTACTTATTTTACACAAAATACTTGTTTAACTTTTTTCACCTTAGAATTACAGATTCATTTTTCTTTGTTAAAAAACTCATTTAGAGCTGTGTTAATCAATTCAATTTCGTAGCCTTTTTGCATCGCATAAAGAAAAAGTTTTTGACGGAGAACATACTTATCACTTTCGTTTAGGAGATTTGCTTTTTTCACAATAATTTCTCGAATTACTCTGTTATAATCGTCGTCGTGTATTTCCAACATTGCTTTTTTGATGCAATAATCTGAAATTTTTCTCATTTTCAGTTCTTGCTTGATTCTCACTTTTCCCCACCGTTTTATATTGAATTTTCCCCTAGCGTAAATTTGAGCAAAACGCTCCTCATTCAAAAAATTATCTTCAATCAAAGACACAATAACGTTGTCTAATCGTTCGCCATATACGCCCAATTCGATAAGTTTGCTGCGAACTTCTTCGTGCGAACGTTCTTGATATGCACAAAAACGTTGAAGTTTTTGTAACGCCATCGCTTGATCCAAGTATTTTTTTTCTTTTTTCTCCATAAAATCATTGCAAAGATATACAAATTAAGGTTTTTTCTACTAAAATATTGCGAGTATTCGTAACTATTTACCACTTTTGCAGTTTTTTCACCACGGAGAAACGGAGAACACGGAGTTTGACAAAAAAATTAGCCTTCGGCGAATTTTTTGCCTCCGTGACCTCTGTTTCTCCGTGGTAAAAATAAAAAATCTTCGATTTTTTTCGACGCTAAACAATTACGAGTATTCAACAAAAAAAGCCTACGAAAATCGTAGGCTTTTTTGTTGAAAGGTATTATTTTGAATAGTTCTTACAAAACACCTTTGCGTTTCGTTTTATAAAAACTTACACCTGCGCCATAGACCCAGCCGATTGTGCCACGTTTGGTACGAATTTTCACCCAAGGTTCATTCGCTTCTTCTGTTCCCAAACTTAATTTTTGTGTATCTTCCGTTACTTTATCCAAAAAAGCAACTTGGTCGTGCAATTTTAATTTGCCAAAAGACTTGGCTTTAAGGCTTGGTTCTGCCCTTACATTTAAGCCATCAATGGTGACATACAGTGACTTTTCTGTTGGCTTTGTTGCTGGCGCAGTAGGTTTTACAGGCTGTGGTGGCGTTACGACACTTTGCACGGTTGTCTGTGCAGGCGGTGTAAGTGTTAGAGGTGCGGGCGGCGTAACGACAGTACGTGACGTTCGTCCGATGCTATCTCGATTTTGGATACCATGTTCTTTGTCTAATTCCGCTTGTTTGATTTTAGCTGTTTGATTGCATTTTTGTACAGCCCAAACAATAAAAAATAAAAAAAATGCACCAATAATAATGGTTTCTAAGTTGAGCCAAAACCCTTCTTTTTTCTTTTCAGCCATAGTGTGTTTTGTGAATGTTTGAATAAAAGATATACAAAGATATTAAAAAAATCGTTGTTTTCAACAAAACAACGATTTTTTTCTTTATGAATTCAACCAATACGTTAGCTTCAAAACCAAAGCTCTATTTTTTACTGTAAAAGCGTTGATGTTGTATTGAGGAATATTTTCTGCAAAATAATTATCCGTATAAACCAAAAATAAATCGCTGACAGGACGGAACCGCCATTGCAAACGAGTATTGAGGTTCATATTGTTGGTTTGTGTATTGAATTGTAAAAAAGCACTTGCAAAAAGACTTCGTGAAAAAGACAAATCCAAACGAGAACCCAAAAGCCAATATTTTGCCGAATTGTAAGGCGTTGGCAACTTGATATTGCTGTAATTGGCATTAAGGCTAAAATTTCCGAAAGGCTGATAGCGATAAGCCACATTCATATCCAATCCAGTACTTTTTCCATTGAAAAATTGACCCGTATTCAAATTAAAACTGTACGTAAAATTATTTTTTTGCGCTGAAAAATAACTTGCATTGAAGCGTATGTATTTATAATCGCCAATCGGAAGGGGAACAATACCTTTTCTCAAATCAGGATTGGCATTTAAAAAAGCATTGGTTGGGTCAAAGGCATAAAACAAATACGTATAATTGTAGCGCAAAGTCATGCTTCCTTCACTGTAATCGTCGAATTTTATTTCTGGACCAACGCCAACATCGGCATCTAACAATTTTCCATTTAGGTCAAAAGTTTGATTGCCTTCGTAACCGACCGAAACAGAATTTAACTGCGGTAAAAATTTATCAGAAGTAAATTTTATAAAATCTACTCCTGTAAAAAGACTTTGAAAACCAGCTCTTGGCACAAAACCTACATCAGCTTGATAGTTGTCAGAAATGCGCAAATAGCCAGCTCTCGCAGCAAAAGTAGGGATTCTATACCCTAAAAAATGTGCCATCGAGCCGCCATTTTTATTAGGAGAAAAACTATGGTGGTAATAATTTTCACCTTCCCAACGTCCGTCAGCTGAGTTTAAATTAAATTCCACACCAGCCATTCTGTTAAAAGGTTGGAAATCAGCTTTTTGTGCGCTTGTCAAATCTCCTAAAAAATTTTGTTTGTTCACTGCGACAACACCTAAAACGGAGCGTTTCAAGACGTTGCGCTGTAACGCAGCAACGCTGTAATTGGCGGCAGGGAGGATTTTGTCACTTCCAAAATCCTGTTGTCGGGTTTGCATATTGATAAGCCCAATTCGAGTTTTGTTGTTCACTTTTCCACTCAATCGTGCGCCAGCCAAAATAGGTACTTGAACATTCTGAGCCTTGACAGGATTGTAGGCAATGCCTATTCGTCGAGAAAAAAATGGTCGAGAAGTTGGAAAACCCCATTTGTCGAAAAGGTCACTATTTTCTAAGAAAAATTGCCTTCTTTCTGGAAAAAATAACTCAAAACGACTCAAATTGGCAACTTGCCTATCTACTTCTACTTGTGAAAAATCAGGATTGAAGGTCAAATCAAGGTTTAAAGAAGAAGTTACGGCAATTTTTGCATCGCCACCAATAACTGCTGGCTTGTTATCCACAACTTTTGGTAAAGCGGTCAAATCCGACCGTTCACGAGGAAAATCATTGGTAATTCGAGAACTAAAATAAGGAATCAAAGAAATATTTTTTCCAGGATTGGGAGGATTGTCTTTCCAAATTAATTTTCCATTGAAACCAACATGGGCTGGATGAAAATTTCGAGGAACAGGTACCCAAGTCGAAATTTCATTGCTTTCCAAAACCAAACGCCCAAAATTTACACGCCAAGCATTTTGCCCTTCGGTCACTTTGTAGCGCAACGTACTAAAAGGAATTGCTATTTCCGCCACCCAATAATCATCAAAATTAGTGACTTGCGAATACCATTTGTTGTCCCAAAAAGTTGCAGTATTTTGTCCATTGTCAATCAAACCTTCTCGCTGAACGTTCAGTGGATTCAATGCAAAATGAAAAGCGTTGAGCTTGTCGCTGTAAGTATCAAAATTTGCTGTAAAAACATCTGACGTACCGCCTTCAAAATCTCTTTTGAGGGAAGAAACAACATAAGATTTTTTTGCTTGTGTACAAATTGCCCCGATGTATAAGAAATTATCATCAAAGGTCATTCTTACTTGTGTCTGTTGCGCAGCAAAAGTTGTATCAAAAGGTTTATTGAGAAAAAAATCACCAATTTTTTGGGAAGAAGACCAAATGTTTTCGTCTAATTTTCCGTCCAAAGTAATTTTTTCAATACTTTTTTTTATTTCGTAGGTATATTTTTCATCTTTTTCTTGTGAAAAAATATTTACAAAAAAAGAAAAAAACAATAAAATAGTAAAAAAATGCTTCATATTTTGGTGTTTTATTGGTGTAATAGTAAGATTTGTACTTTTTATTATTCCTTGTAAGTATTTGAGCTAAATTAATTAATATAAAAAATTATCATGTGTAGGCAGCGAAAAAATAACTTATGCGTTTTTTAGATAGACATTAAGATTTTTGTATATTTATTAAATTTTAGCCAATTAAAATTAATCTTTCATTCACTAAAAACCAATTTATGACAGCCACTTTTTCATATACTGTACTTTTAGCAGCCATTTATTTTTGTAAAAAATATGTATTCGTCACCAAAGCGAGTTCTCTTAGGAAATAATTACAAAGCCCAATCATACTCCACAAAAACAGGGCAATGGTCAGAGTGCATTGCGTCACTTAAGTGGCAAGCACTTTGAATTTTTGCAGCCAAATTTTCGGTAACAGATTGATAATCAATTCGCCAACCCTTATTATTGGCTCGTGCGCCAGCACGATAGCTCCACCAACTATACTCTATTTTTTCAGGGTTGGCACAGCGATAGGCATCGCTAAATCCACTTCCAAACCATTTTGTCATCCATGCTCTTTCTTCTGGTAAAAATCCAGTACTGTTTTTATTACCTTTTGGGTCGTGAATATCCATTTCGGTATGGGCAATGTTATAATCACCAAGAAGAATGATGTTTTCTCTTTCTTTTTTTAATTCTTGTACAAAATTAAAAATATCATTTAGAAAATTTATCTTCACATCTTGGCGTTCATCGCCACTTGTCCCACTTGGAAAATAACAATTCACTACGGTCAAATCACCAAAATCAGCACGAATTACTCGACCTTCTTTGTCATACGCAGGGATTCCACAGCCAACGACGACGTTATCAGCTTCTTTTTTACTCAAAATCAAAACGCCACTATAGCCTTTTTTCTCTGCGGAAAACCAATATTGATGATAACCCAAACGCTCAAAAACACTGGTATCCACTTGTTCTTTTTCCGCTTTTGTTTCTTGAATACAGACCATATCGTACTGTCCATCAAGCAACCATTGCTCAAAACCTTTGTTCAATGCCGCACGAATGCCATTGACATTATAAGAAATTATCTTCATAAAATTAGTTTTCAATTTCGTAGCTCCAAGTAATCTGAGCCGTTTTTGCCAACATTACTGTTGCCGAACAATATTTTTCCATAGAAAGACGAATGGCATCTTCTACTTTTTTAGGTTTTAAATCTCCTTTGAAAAA
This sequence comes from Saprospiraceae bacterium, assembly GCA_043777755.1. Classification (GTDB taxonomy): domain Bacteria; phylum Bacteroidota; class Bacteroidia; order Chitinophagales; family Saprospiraceae; genus CANHEE01. The sequence goes on along the minus strand of JAYWHK010000275.1, from coordinate 11,359 downwards.
ATACTTAATATGGATTTTTTCAAAGGGAGCAGGAATCGCATCTACTTCTCGCTCGCCTTCCACTTCAATCCGAAAATCAACAACGATTTGACGAGATTTTTTCAAAATCAATACAATGTCAATCGCTGAACAACCACCCAAACCCATCAGTAACAATTCCATTGGTCTTGTACCTGCATTTGTACCGCCAATAGCTGCCGCTGCATCAATCTGAACAGCAACTTTATCTGCGCCTTTTGCTTCAAAATGAAAATCGCCAGCAACACGTTCCATGTCAATTTTCATTGATTTGTAGTTTTTTTTACTCATAATTTAATTTTTTCAAAAGCATGAAAAATATCTTTTTTAATGTCTTCAATATGTTCCAAACCTACCGAAATTCGGATTAAACCTGGTGTAATGTCCACCGCCAAACGTTCCGCTTCACTTAGCTTAGAGTGTGTCATAGACGCAGGATGCGTAGCAATCGTTCTCGAATCGCCCAAATTCGCAGTCAAACTAATCATTTCGATGGTGTTCATAAATTTTTTGCCAGCTTCGACACCGCCTTTTATTTCAAAGCAAACAATACCGCCGCCTTTTTTCATTTGTTTTTTTGCCAAATCATAGTGTTGATGAGAAGGCAAAAAAGGATATTTTACCCATTCTACTTGCTCGTGTTCTGATAAAATTGTTGCCAAAGCCAAAGCATTGTCACAATGTCTATCCATACGAACCGCCAATGTTTCGAGCGACTTTGACAACAACCAAGCGTTCATTGGTGACATACTTGGGCCACTGTGACGACAGAAAAAACGAATTTCTTTTATCAAATCTTTTTTACCAACAATCACACCTCCAATTGTTCTCCCTTGTCCGTCCATGAATTTTGTCGCTGAATAAGTTACAATATGCGCACCATGAAGTATTGGTTGTTGCAAATAAGGCGTTGCAAAACAGTTATCCACATTCAAAATCAAGTTATGCTTTTTTGCCAAATCACCTAAAAAAGAAAGATCTATCAAATCCAATCCTGGATTTGAAGGCGTTTCAACAATAATCATTTTGGTGTTTGGCTGAATCAAACTTTCCCAGCTTTCAGGCTTTTTGATGTCAGCATACGTAAATGTAATGCCCCAACGAGGAAAAATCTGCGTCAAAAGCTGATGTGTAGAACCAAAAACAGAACGACTCGCCAGAATATGGTCGCCACTTCGCAAAAGACCTGCAATCGACGAAAAAATTGCCGACATACCAGAAGCTACTGCGATTCCGTCCTCAGCACCGTCCATCAGGCAAACTTTTTCTACCAGCTCGCTGTTGTTTGGATTTGAAAAACGGGTATAGATATTGCCTTCGATTTCGTCAGCAAAGAGCGCACGACCTTGTTCCGCATCTTCAAAGGTGAAACTCGAAGTCATATATATAGGAACACTGTGTTCTCTAAAACTTGACTGCTCGGCTTGGGTTCTGACTGCATTGGTTTCAAAGTGGTTGGAAACCGTTTTTTTATTCGCCATATTTAATTTTTAATTTTATAGTCTATCAATCATTTTACGAATGACATAAGCTGCCATTTGTAAGCCAAAGAGTGCTGGAATATAGGAAATTGTTCCGTAAAAAGATTTTTTAAAGTTTGTATTATCCGTCATACGCAACGAACCTTCAACGTTGGGTTCATCTGAAAAAACCACCGTAAAATTCTTAGGTTTCATACCTTTTAGCTTGAATTGCTTGCGAATCTGACGTGCAAAAGGGTCTGTATGTGATTTTGAAATATCTGTTACTTGAATGCGAAGTGGGTCAAGTTTTCCACCAGCTCCCATAGAACTGATGATGTCCACATCGTGACGCTGACAAGCCAAAATCAAATTTAGTTTTGGCGTTACGCTGTCAATACAATCCAGTGCAAAGTCAAAACCACTTTGCGCAACGACTTCTTCCATGCGTTCAGGTTGTAAAAACTCTTCAATCACAACCAATTCAATTTCTGGATTGATACCTCGAATACGTTCCGCCATAAGCTGTGCTTTTGACTGACCAACCGTTGTTTGTAAAGCTGGCAATTGACGATTGACATTCGTGATGTCCACCGTGTCACCATCAACAATTGTCATGCGACCAATGCCAACTCGAGCCAAATACTCCGCTGCAAAACTTCCTACACCTCCAAGTCCAACAACCAATACATTTTTACTTTTTAAAGTTGCTAAATCATCAGCACCGATGAGTAATTCGGTGCGTTCTAACCAATTTTTTACCATAATAAAAAAAATTTACCACAAAGGTCTATAAAAAATGAAACATATCATAATTCCTTTTTCGATATGAATGTATATCTTTGCAAAATTTTTAGTATTATAATTTTTTTAAAATATAAATCAATTAAAATCAATGGATTACAGAATAGAAAAAGATACGATGGGCAAAGTAAAAGTGCCTGTGAATGTATATTGGGGCGCACAAACACAACGCTCAATTGAGAATTTTCAAATCGCTCAGGACATCAATAAAATGCCTCGTGAAATTATAAGAGCATTTGCTATTTTGAAAAAGGCGGCGGCGATGACCAATCACGAAGCTGGTATTTTGTCTGAAAAAAAGTGCGATTTGATAGCTCAGGTTTGCGATGAGATTTTAGCAGGAAAATTAGACGACCAATTCCCTTTGGTGGTTTGGCAGACAGGTTCTGGTACACAGTCAAATATGAATTGTAATGAAGTTATCGCTTATCGTGCGCACGTTATCAATGGTGGAAATCTTTTGGACGAGGTAAAATATGTCAATCCAAACGACGATGTGAATAAGTCGCAGTCTTCAAATGACACTTTCCCTACAGCAATGCACATTGCAGCTTATAAAATTTTAATGGAAGTAACGATTCCTGGCATCGAAAAACTGCGTGATACGTTGGCTGCAAAATCAAAAGAATTTATGCACATCGTAAAAATTGGTCGTACGCACTTCATGGACGCTACACCACTGACTGTCGGACAAGAGTTTTCGGGTTATGTTTCTCAGTTGAACCACGGTTTGAAAGCGATAAAAAACACTTTGGAGCATCTTTCAGAATTGGCTTTAGGCGGAACGGCTGTTGGTACAGGTATCAATACTCCAGCAGGTTATTCTGAAAATGTCGCTAAACATATTGCTGATTTGGCAGGTTTGCCTTTCATAACAGCTGAAAATAAATTTGAAGCATTGGCTGCTCACGATGCCATCGTAGAAGCACATGGCGCATTGAAAACTGTCGCTGTTAGCTTAATGAAAATCGGAAATGACATTCGTATGTTGTCTTCTGGTCCTCGTAGTGGTATTGGCGAAATTTTTATTCCTGACAATGAGCCAGGTTCTTCCATTATGCCAGGAAAAGTAAATCCTACACAATGCGAAGCGATGACAATGGTGGCAGCACAGGTGATGGGAAATGACGTTGCCATCAATATTGGCGGTTCAAACGGTCACTTTGAATTGAATGTATTTAAGCCAGTAATGATTTATAACTTCCTACACTCAGCCCGTTTGATAGGCGATGTTTGTGTTTCTTTCAATGATAGATGTGCAGTTGGAATCGAGCCTTTACGAGATAATATTGACAAGCAATTGAACAATTCTCTGATGTTGGTAACGATTTTGAATCCTAAAATTGGTTATTACAACGCTGCGGCAGTAGCTCAAAATGCCCATAAAAAAGGTTTGACACTTCGTGAATCTGCAACAACCTTGGAATTAGATGAAACTAAATTCCCTGAAGGTGCAGCTACGTTCAAGTTTATGACAAATGAACAATTTACCGAATGGGTAAAACCAGAATTGATGGTAGGTGAGCTATAAATTATTGAATTGATGTAATATATACGTCGGAAAGTGGTTTTGGGATTTTGCATTTATGCAAAATATTGAACACCAAGCGTTTACAATATCTTTAATATCTAATAACCAATATCCGTTGTGTATATATACGTTTTTCTCAAGAACAAGATAGTAAATAAAAAAAATCCAACAAGTGTAAATACCTGTTGGATTTTTTATTACTATCCTTTTACTAATGTACCTACGTTTTCACCTTTAACAATACGCATCAAATTCTCTGGATTGTTAATATCAAAAACAATAATAGGAAGGTCATTTTCTTGACAAAGTGTAAATGCCGTCATATCCATAACGTTCAATCCTTTTTTAATGACTTCCGAAAATGAAATAGTATCGTATTTGGTGGCTGTTGGATCTTTCTCAGGGTCAGCGGTGTACACACCATCAACTCGTGTTCCTTTCAAAATAACATCAGCTTTGATTTCGTTGGCACGCAATGCAGCGGCTGAATCTGTTGTAAAATAAGGGGAACCTGTACCTGCTGCAAAAATGACTACACGACCTTTTTCTAAATGACGAACAGCACGGCGACGAATGTAAGGTTCTGCGATTTCTTTCATTTCAATAGCAGAAATCAAACGAGTATAAAGACCAACCGTTTCGAGTGCGCTTTGAATAGCCATACCATTTATCACGGTTGCCATCATGCCCATATAATCACCTTGGACACGTTCAATGCCTGATTTTTCGGCAGAAAGTCCTCTAAAAATATTGCCTCCGCCAATCACAACGGCTACTTCTATGTCCATATCCACCAATTGTTTGATTTGATTGGCATAATGACGAAGCATTCCTGCTTCGATTCCGAACTTTTGCTCACCCATGAGCGATTCACCACTGAGTTTCAGTAGGATTCTTTTGTATTTAATAGCCATAAAGTAAAATTTAACGCAAAGGTAATGCTTTAATAATAAATATTTTTATAAAAAAAATCCTAAATCTTTACGCTTTGCATAAAAATTTAGGATTTCAATTTTTACAATGGAATATTTCCATGTTTTTTGTTTGGTAATTTTACTTTTTTATTTTCCAACATTGCAAAAGCCTTGATGAGTTTTCGACGAGTTTCTCTTGGATGAATAACTTCGTCAATAAAACCACGGGCAGCAGCTTTGTAAGGATTGGCAAAATTAGCAATGTATTCAGCCTCTTTTTCGGCTAATTTTTCAGCAGGATTTTCAGCAGCATCAATTTCTCTTTTAAAAATAATTTCGGCCGCACCTTTTGCGCCCATAACGGCAATTTCGGCAGTAGGCCAAGCAAAATTCATGTCTGCGCCAATATGTTTTGAGTTCATTACGTCATAAGCACCTCCATAAGCCTTTCGGGTAATAACTGTAATTCGGGGAACAGTGGCTTCGCAAAAAGCGTATAATAACTTAGCACCATTGGTGATAATACCGTTCCACTCTTGGTCTGTTCCTGGTAAAAAACCTGGAACATCTTCCAAAACGAGCAAAGGAATATTAAAACAATCACAAAAACGAACAAATCTTGCTCCTTTTTTGGAAGAATTGACATCTAAAACACCAGCCAAACTGGCTGGCTGATTGGCAACAATACCTATACTTTTTCCAGCCAAACGAGCAAAACCAATGACTATATTTTCTGCATATTGTTCATGAATTTCAAAAAAACTATCTTCGTCAGCGACTTGTGCGATAACTTCTCGTATGTCATAAGGTTGATTTGGACTTTCTGGAATCAAGTGCTGCAACTCTTCTCGGTATTCATCACCTAAAACAAATGGAATCGAAGGTGCTTTTTCATCACAGTTTTGAGGAATATAAGCCAACAACTGTTTTAATTTTGCGATACATTCTAAATCGTTGCTTGCTGTTAAATGTGTTACGCCTGATTTGGAAGCGTGCGTAGAAGCTCCACCCAATTCTTCCGAAGTAACGGTTTCATTCGTTACTGTTTTCACAACATTCGGACCTGTAACAAACATATAGGAAGTATTTTCAACCATGATTGTAAAATCTGTGATGGCTGGACTATAAACAGCACCACCAGCACAAGGGCCCATAATCGCAGAAATCTGTGGTATCGCTCCTGATGCTAAGGTATTTTTATAAAAAATATCAGCATATCCACCCAACGATTGTACGCCTTCTTGAATACGTGCGCCTCCTGAATCGTTCAAACCAATTAACGGTGCGCCATTTTTCATTGCCAAATCCATTATTTTACAGATTTTTTCAGCGTGAGTTTCTGACAATGAACCGCCAAAAACGGTAAAGTCTTGTGCAAAAATGTAAATTAAGCGACCATTTACTGTTCCATAACCTGTAACAACGCCATCGCCTAAAAATTGCTGTTCTTGCATGTCAAAATCTGTACAACGATGTTGTACAAACATACCAATCTCTTCAAATGAGCCTTCATCTAATAAAAAGTGAATACGCTCCCGAGCTGTAAGTTTGCGCTTTGAGTGTTGTGCATCAATGCGTTTTTGACCACCGCCCAACTTGGCTTTTTCGGTGTTTTTTACTAATAAATCAAGTTGTTTTTGCATAATAAAATGGAATACTTGGTTTTTTTAGCGATTGATTGTGGTTGTATCGCAAAGAAGAATGTATATTTTTGCAAATATAAATAAACTACAGTGAAGTCAAAAATTGTAGCTTAATTTTTTCATCTATTCTCAATAAATTGTCTGTTTCGCTACTTTATTCCATAAAAAATGGCTTACCTAAAAGGCAAGCCATTTTTTTACTTTATAATTTTAATTAAAAATTATTTTATGGACGTACTTCTTTTGATACTTTCAAACCAGCTGACCTCCAAGTTGCCTTACGATTTGGTTTCGCAGGTGTTGTCGCAGCTTTGTTGATAGCATTTGTAGAGTTCACAAAACCACCTGTATTAGAAATATCGCTAAACTTAACCATTACAGGAGGTTTTCCTCTTACTTTTGATGGTAACTTTACCATTTGGTCAGATTGAATAGAAGAACCTCTAATGATTTCTTTTACTTGATTGGCACTCAATTCTGGATAATAAGAACGAATCAACGCCACAACACCAGCACAAGCAGGCGCAGCCATTGATGTTCCTTGGTAAGATGAATACGTATTGTCAGGTGTTGTTGAATAAATCGCAACACCAGGAGAAAATACATCTACCATTTTTTTACCATAGTTAGAGAATGTTGCAGGTAAATCTTCACCAGCCTTCCAAGAAAGCGCACCGATTTCTAACCAGTTTTTAGCTTGTTTTGCCTTGAAAACACCTGGTTTTTCAAAGTTTTTAGAAGGGAAGTTACCGCCTGTATCATTGTTATTTGCATCATTACCAGCAGCGTGTACCAAAAGGACATCGTGGTCATTTGCATATTTTACAGCTTTATCAACAGCTTTTTTATCCCAAGAATAACTCTTTCCAAAACTCATATTGATAACAGATGCACCATTATCCACAGCGTAAATGATGGCATTTGCAACGTCTTTATCACGCTCATCACCATCAGGAACACAACGAACTGACATGATTTTCACGTTGTCTGCGACACCGTCCATACCTTTGCCATTCTTGCGACTTGCAGCAATAATACCTGCTACGTGTGTACCATGCGAGGCATCAGGGCCACGAGTATCGTTGTTACCATAATAACGCTCATAAGAATTATCAGGATTGTCACCTACGATTGTTGCACGCTCATTAAAGTCAGGATTGTGTTGGCAGTTGTACTGCACTTCATAATGTTCTCTACCTTCTGCAATCTGTTCTGACATCATTTTTTTTGCATCAGCAACGGATTTTAATTCCTCTTCTTCCAAAATACTTAACAATACTTTTTTACCCAAAGCAGCTTCTTTGTCACCATCGCTAATTGCCTTGACATTTGCAATAGTTACCGCTTTATCTCCTAATAAAGTATTTACTTTATCAAAAGAAGCGTTGATTGCAATTTCTTGTGCTGCCATTTTATCAATACTTGCTTTCGCTGTAGCACGAGCGTTCTCTACCAAATCTCGGTATTGTACGTACTGCTTGTACTCCTTTGCACTTGTATCTACTTTTACGGTTGAATTGCCATATTTTTTACGTAATTTTGCATAAAGACGTGTCAATTCAAGGGTTTCATGGTGAATGCTGCCATTTTTACCACCTATAAAGTTCCAACCATGAATGTCATCAACGTAACCATTTCTGTCATCGTCAATGCCGTTCCCAGGGATTTCACCAGGGTTAGTCCACATGACCTCTTTGAGGTCTTCATGTTCTCCATCAACGCCAGAATCCAAGACTGCCACGATAATGGTTTGAGATTTTTTACCTTTTAGTACGGTATCATAAACTTTGTTTGTTCCAAGTCCGTTAAAACCTTCGGAAGGATCACGGTGAAACCAATCTTCGGGAGCTCCAGCGGGTTTTTGAGCCGATACTGCGACTGCTCCAAACATCAAAAGAAAAATAATTGCTTTGTTTAACATCATTTTACTGATTTATTTAATTATCAAAAATCTAAAATTATACATATAATATAGTATAAAGACATAGTAAATTGTAATAAGATGTCAAAGATACGACAAATTAATAATTATTTATTTTAAAATTATATTAAAAATGACACTATTCGATGAAATGAACGTATTACTTGATAAAAAAGAAAAAATTAGTCGTAAATACACTTGTCCTTTTGGTACAATTTATGCCTTTGTAACCTTGTTAATATTTATGGCGTTAAATATAATTCATTTCAAAATAAAATAAAATGAATATCGTTTTAGTTACGATACATCACAATATTCCTAAACCATAACGAAGTAATGATTTTTTTCAGAAAAAAAACACTCCTATTTGCTGCCCTAACTACGCTTGTTTTTATTTATCCTTTTAATAATCAAAAACTATTTGCGCAATCTCGTTTGGAGATTGGTCCAGCCGTAGGCTTGTCTTTTTATCAAGGCGACGTTTTGGGGAGTAATGTTTCAGAAATTTCTAAAAATATTAGTCTTGCAGGAGGTATTCATGCAGGTTACTATTTTAATGATTACATCGGCATTAACCTTGAAGTACAAAGAGGCAAAGCCAAAGGCGGTGATAATTTTGCGGAAAATCCTGAACGAAGAAAGCGCAATCTTAGCTTTGAATCACCCGTGACCGATATTTGCGCTCGTTTTGATTGGCAGATTACAGGCTATAATCCTATGCAAGACCGCAATTTTTCTTTGTATGGTTTTGCTGGTGGCGGTGTGATGTTTTTTAATCCCAAAGCAGAATACAAAGGCAAAATATATGAATTGCAACCACTCGGAACAGAAGGTCAAGGCTTGAAAAAATATCCAGACCGCAAACCATACAGCCTGGTCAGCCCGACCTTGGATTTTGGTGGTGGATTAAAATTTGCTGTCAATCAAAAAGTAAATGTTGCCGTTGAATTTTCAGTTTACAGAACTTTTACAGACTATTTAGATGATGTTGCAGGGAATTATGTTCCCTACACTGATATTTTGGAAGAAAAAGGTGATTGGATTGCCGCAGCACTGAGCAATCGTGTAGGGGAACTCAAAGGTAGTGACCAAATAGAATTGGCGCCAGCAGGCTCTAGCAGAGGCAATCAAAAAGTTTTTGATTATTTTTATTTGAGCTGTATAAAAGTGACGTATAATTTTTATGATCCTTTTGATGGTAAAAATGCAAAACGTTTTTCAAAACATAAAAGCACAAGAGATTGCTTTAAATTTTAAAATAAAAGCCGCTATTTTTTATAAAAAATAGCGGCTTTTATTTTTGAATAAGCATTTTTTTTAGTGATTATTTTTTATCGGCATTAATTTTTTAAAATTTTACCCATTTTTATTCCACCAAGTCCAGTGAAACGATAAAAATAAATGCCTTTTGGTAGATTACTGAGATTGACTTGTAGCGTATGATTCCAACGGGTTAGGAACTGCGTACTTTCCGAATGTACCATTTGTCCATTGATGTTGTAAAACTCTACGGTATATTTTGAATTGTCGAAATTGGATTTAAATTCAAATGTCACCAATTCAGTGGTCGGATTGGGATAAATTTTGAAACTCTCGCCTTCCCCTAATTTTGTCGAAACTTCTGTAATGTCAGCAAAGGCAGAGTCCATCCAATCGGCTCTTTTTTTTGTCCAATCTTTGAGTGCCCATACTTCATTGGCATAAGTGTGGTATATGGCGGGATTGGGCCAAACGGATTTCTTTAAAATATTAAAACGTTTAAAATGCTCATTATGAGCATCTCCGATGATATTTTTAAGCGAATCAATCTTTTGTTCTAATTGTGTGTTTGTCCAATCTTTTTTGCGGAGTGTTTGCCATCTTTTTTTCAATAAAATTCTGAATTGTTGGTCTTCAATAAGTTTTTGCCACCAAAAATGAATTGTCCATTTGTCTTGTCCGCAAATGTTATTGAAATCAAAAGCCCAACCACTTGTACTTTGAGCGTTGCAATAGTTGGCGTTGCCAAGCGTAATGTTGTAATCCCAAGCGGGACCTGCGTGCAAACGACCATCAATACTATTTTTATCTTTGTGAAAATAAGTACTCAGGCGATAACCATCAATATTTCGACTTAGTTCATTCAAAAGAACAAAATCTACAAAAGACTGTACATCAATGATTTTTGGATAGCCTGTATTGACATCATTGTATTTCGGGGATCTCATCACTTCTTCAAAATCATGTACCCATTTTCTTAAATAATCCTTTTGTGTCGTAGAAATATTGTCTGTCTTTGGCGAAGCAATGACGTATTCAGGATAAGCACTTTGGTTGGGATACAAATATTTAGAATAGAAAAAAACATCTTTGTTTTTTAATTTATCAAAAGCAAAAATATAACCGCCAGTAAGTTCATCTCCATCGTTGTCAGTGACTTCCATTTTATCAATATTGACCCGATTCTTGCCTTGCTTGATTTTTTCAGTCACCATATAAATCCCTTCGTATTTTTCATTGACCATTACATCTACGAATCGAAAATGCGGTGCCCAAGGCATGAGTTGATTTGCGAGGTCATACATAAAGGCTTCTCTAATCAAAGTTTTGTCTGCAAAAGGTGCTAAAAAAGCCCAGTCATTTTCTTTTGGCAAACCTAACAATTCCATGTTTTTGTTGCTAATGCCATCGTCTTGACGGGTTTCTACAGAATATGGTTTTCTATCTGATAAAAAAAGAGAGGTGCTACCACGGAGTTCTATTCCTATTTTGCCTTGATAAGTCGCTACATCGGTAGGCTTATTGACCCCATTTTTGCCATCAATAACAGACATATCCGCTACAATTTTTATGTCTTCTCCAATGGATTTTCCATTGGTATTTATTTTGACAATCGGCAAGTTGGACGACGTAAAATTACTTTGCGCTTGTACAAGATAAAAGGCAAAGGAGAAAAGAATATAAAGTTGTTTTTTCATTTTTAAGTATTAGGGCTAAATTAATTAGTATTATTTTTTTCAGTCGATTGCTCAAAAAATCATAAATAACTTCCTTACAGTCAGTTATTTATAACTTTTTTCTCAACGACA